>NZ_VHIK01000034.1:0-48361 GCF_006680105.1 Bacillus sp. B4EP4a | reverse complement strand
GTTTTGCTGTTTTACTCGTGAGTTTTGGCTATTTACTCGTGAATTCAGCATTTTTACTCGTGAATTCGTGTTGCACCCATGATTTCGCACGTTTACTCGTGGAACAATAAGAATCCTTTTATATTATACCTATCCACTTTTGTGTCCAAGAATTTTACTATTTATATAATTTGACTATCTTCTGAATTTTTGACATCTCTTCTCCATATATTCTCCAGCTGTTCAAGAGTCTTGCCTTTGGTCTCAGGAACCATTTTCCAAACAAATAAGGCAGAAAGCACGCTCATTAAACCATAGAAACCGTATGTTAGTCCCCCACTATATTCCATCATCATAGGATACGTAGAAGAAATAAAATAGTTAGCCGCCCATTGTGCAGCTACAGCTATAGCTACAGCCCGACCTCGAATTTTATTAGGGAAAATCTCTGAAATTAGCACCCAGCAGATTGGACCCCACGACATCATAAATGAAGCTGTATAAATAATGATAAACACAAGCGTCCCTACTCCAATAATATTAGAAAAAGCCATGCTTGCTACACCAAACATTCCAATTGCCATTCCTATAGAACCTACTATTAATAAAGGCTTTCTTCCCCATCTATCAACTGTTAAAATGGCGATGACTGTAAAGATAACATTTACTAATCCCATAATAATGGTTTGCAGCATAGAAGAATCTTTAGCTGCTCCCATGCTTTCAAAGATCCGCGGAGCGTAGTATAAGGCTACATTTATACCTACAAATTGTTGAAATACAGAAAGCAGTACACCTACAATAATAACCAATTTTCCATAAGTGAATAATTTTTCAGAAGAAATATTGATAGCAATCGTTTGTTTAATATCACTCAGAATCGCTTTCGCTTCTGAAGATCCATTAATTTTTGTAAGTATAGCTAAAGCTTTTTGATCTTGATTCTGTATTGCCAAATAGCGAGGTGTTTCAGGAACTAAAAACAAAAGTACAGCAAAGAGTAAAGCTGGTATAGCTCCTGAAGCAAACATGTATCTCCATCCTACATCATTTATCCATTCTAACGTTTCACCATTTGCAATACCCCAGTTTACAAAGTAAACGACTAACATACCAAAAATAATCATAAACTGATTAAATGATACCAATCTGCCGCGAATATCTGCCGGAGCAATTTCGCCTATATAGATTGGACAAATAGCTGACGCTAATCCAACACCAATTCCTCCTATAATTCGATAAAAGTTAAAAGCTAGTAATAAAGAAAGTGTTGGTTCACCTTTTGTAAAAAATAAAAATTCAGGATAAGCAGCACCTAATGCTGATACTATAAAAAGAATCGCTGCAAGTATAAGTGATTTTTTACGTCCTAGTCTTGATCCAAAATAGCCGGATATTAATCCCCCGATAATACATCCTATTAAAGCACTTGATACGGTGACGCCATGTGCCAAAGAGCCTAACCCTAAGCTATCGATAAAATAAACCTTTAATGATTTTTCTGCTCCAGATATTACAGCTGTATCATATCCAAATAGTAATCCTCCAATTGCGGCCACTAAGGTAATAGAAAAGATATATAATGAGTTTCGTTTTTTCTTCATGTTTTACTAAAAACAGTTAAGAATGACTGGCTATGTGAAAGTCTATTTATTATAACAGCGCATACTTTTGGTTGCGCTTTCAAAATTAATAAACAAGAAGGACCTCTCTTCCATCACCCATTCTACTAACTGCTTTTATCCTCCCTTCCATTGTATAATTTCATTTCACTAAAAAAACATTAAACCAATGAAAACCAAAGATTTTTAATCGACGGTAAAAGTAAAACGAGTTTTAGAATGATACTCTTTATCTTTTTCTAATAAAATAGAAGGTAATTGCTGATTATGAATGGCATTTGGCGGATGTTGAGTTTCAAGACATAAGCCAAGATGTTTTTGACAAGGAATTCCTCTAATTCGAAAAGTATCTTCTAGCATATTTCCCGTATATAAAACAACATATGGCTCATCTGTTTCCACTATCATTTTCCGTCCGTTAGAAGGATTAACTAAACAAATTTCTTTTTGATGATTTTCATTTAATAAGAATGGATGGTCATACCCATTTCCTACTATTTCATTTTGTTGATGTGTGGATTTTGCTCCTTCAATAATTCGCTTTCCTGTTCTAAAATCAAAAGGTGTATGTTCAGCGTCTATTAAATTGCCTGTAGGGAGTAAGGACGGATCAAGCTCTAAAAACTTATCACTTTTCATAGTTAATTCATGCTGTAAGATATCTTCTTTTAAATTGCCACTCAGATTAAAGTAAGTATGATTGGTTAAATTTAATAACGTATTTTTATCTGAAATACCATGATAGGTTATTATAAGTTCATTATTATTAGTGAGAGTATAAACGACACTTACCTCAAGATTTCCAGGATAACCAGCTTCTCCATCAGGACTCATATAAGTAAATGTCACACTAGCCTCATCTACACTCTCACTAGTAGAAGATTTCCAGACCACGTTATGGAATCCATCAGGTCCACCGTGTAAATGAGTTCCCCCTTCATTCTCAGGGAGGCGGTAAGTAACCCCTTCTATATCAACGCTTGGTGGATTAACTCTCCCTGCCACTCGACCGATTACTGCACCAAAATAAGGGGAATAATGTAAATAATCTTCTGCAGAATCAAATCCTAACACGATATTTTCTATATTCCCTTCCTTGTCTGGTACATCGATTCTAGTAATCGTACATCCAAAATCAATACAGGTTACTTTTATGTTTTGATTGTTCATGATTGTATAAGACTTTACCAGTTCTCTATTTATTTCACCGAAAATTCCCTCTTCTATTTTCATGTTAATCTCCTTTTCGAAGAAAGGGATGCATGATTCGAATGCAACCTGTTACTTTCTGCTAAATTGATTCAGCTTTTTACTTAAGTCTTTTGTTTGGGAATATACCTCTTTATATAGAGCATAAAGTTGTTTATACACTGGAACATTTTCTAAATTAGGATGATATGTTTTTGAAGAAGCAATGAATATATCTGCGCATTCTTCTAATGAGTTGTACCACCCACAACCATAAGCTGCTAACATAGCTGCCCCTAGCGCCGGTCCTTGCTCAGTAGATAGCTTTATAATTTTTGTGTTAAAAACGTCTGCTTGAATCTGAAGCCAACTATCGTTTTTTGCTCCCCCGCCAATTGATACAATAGACGTAATTTCTTTACCATTTTCTCGAAAAATTTCAATTGATTCATTTAATGAGAAGGTAATTCCTTCAATAACTGCCCTTGTAAAATCCTTCTTTTTATGGGAAGCATCCATTCCTATAAAGCTTCCACGTATAGTAGCATCTGCATGTGGTGTTCGTTCCCCAACTAAGTATGGAGTAAATAAAAGCCCATTTGAGCCAATTGGAACATTGTTTATATCAGCCAGTAATTCTTCAAATGACTCATTTTCAGCAAAATTATCTCTAAACCAACTCAAACTGTGGCCAGCAGATAATGTAACTCCCATCGTATAAAAAGCATCTTCTTTTCCATGATTGAAATAATGCACTTTCCCACCAAAGTCTCTATCATTTCGCTCCTCATAAGAAAGTACGACACCAGATGTTCCGATGCTGCATAACGTTTCTCCTGATGATAGAATGCCAGCTCCAATTGCTCCACAAGCATTATCAGCTCCACCCGCGAATACCTTAGTCGATAATGCTATCCCTGATTTTTGAGAGAATTCTTCATTAATTGTTCCCACGCATTCACTAGATTCCACTAGCGATGGGCAAATGCTGATATCAATCCCCACTAATTGACAAATCTCTTCGCTCCATTTTTTCTCACTCACGTTCAACAATAATGTGCCGGCAGCATCTGAATATTCACTATGAATAAAGCCAGTCATTTTGAAGCGTAAATAGTCTTTAGGCAACATAAATACAGCTGTTTGATCAAATATCTCTGGTTCATGCTCTTTAACCCATAGCAGCTTAGGAAGTGTAAACCCTTCCAAAGCTTGATTTTTTGTTATTTCTAAAAGACGCTTTTCTCCAATCATTTCATATAGCTGATGACATTGTGCTGTCGTCCTTGTATCGTTCCATAAAATAGAATGACGTAAAAGATTATGATTCTTATCCAACAGTACTAGACCGTGCATTTGTCCAGAATAACTAATTCCTTCTATATGTTCTGGTCTTACATCGGATTTGGAGATTAACTCATTTAAAGCACTAGCAGTCTGCTGAATCCACTCCTCAGGATTTTGTTCACTATATCCTGTTTTTTCATGCAGAAGAGGGTAATTTTTAGAAGCTTCTGCACAGATCTCACCATTTGTATTAACTAAAACAGTTTTGACAGCGCTCGTTCCTAGATCAATTCCAATAATATATTTCATCTTGATTCCTCCACTTTTATAAAAGAGAGCAGAAATTGTTTCTACTCTCTTTTATCCATTAAACTTCTAAAATATATTGATTTAAGATGGCTTTTAATCGTTCCTGTCTTCCTGACTTATTCGTAATGTTTGTATTTTGTAATGCATACTGCTCTAGTGTATGGAAGTTTGCTCTTCCTTCAACAATCTCAAGACCAATTCCTTCTTTGAAACTGCTATAGCGTTCATCAATGATGTTTTCAAAAACACGATCTTCTAATAATTTATGAGCCACTTTTAAACCTCTTGCGAACGCATCCATCCCTGCCACATGAGCATATACTAAATCTTCTTGTTCAAAGGAACCTCTGCGCACTTTAGCATCAAAATTTAATCCCCCACTACCTAATCCTCCATTTTGCAGGATCTCATACATTGCTAAAGTTGTAGAATATAAATCTGTTGGGAACTCATCGGTATCCCATCCTAAAAGAGGATCACCTTGGTTTGCATCAACTGATCCTAAGAAGCCCTGAACTCTGGCTACGCGTAATTCATGTTCAAACGTATGCCCAGCTAGAGTAGCATGGTTAGCTTCAAGGTTTAGTTTAAAATGTTTATCTAACCCGTATTGTCTTAGGAACGAAATGGTCGTAGCTGCATCGGTATCATACTGATGCGTTGTAGGTTCCTTTGGTTTTGGCTCAATTAAGAATAGACCTGTATATCCAATTTCCTTAGCATAATCTACAGCCATATGCATAAATCTAGCCAAGTTATCTAACTCTAACTTTAAATTTGTATTGAGCAGTGTTTCATAACCTTCACGGCCGCCCCAGAACACATAGTTTTCTGCTCCTAATTCTTTTGCCGTTTCGAGCCCTTTCTTTACTTGAGCTGCTGCATAAGCAAATACATCTGCATTACAAGAAGTAGCTGCACCGTGAACGAAGCGAGAATTTGTAAACATATTAGCTGTGTTCCACAATAACTTTACTTTACTTGTTTTCATATACTCTTGAATCATGCTAACGATTACGTCAAGATTTTTATTTGTTTCTTTTAATGTGATCCCTTCAGGTGCGATGTCTCGGTCATGAAACGCAAAGAAAGGAACATCTAATTTTTCAAAAAGTTGAAAAGCTGCCTCTACTCTAGCTTTTGCTAAGTCCATTCCATCATATTTATTCCATGATCTTTGCATCGTAGCTGCACCAAAAGGATCTGTCCCATCAGCTGTAAATGTATGCCAGTAAGCAACTGAGAAACGTAGTTGTTCCTTCATTGTTTTACCGCCTACTACTTCTTCTGGGTTGTAGTATTTAAAAGCATAAGGATTTTTAGAATCTTTTCCCTCATAAGAGACTTTGTTTGCGCTTTCAAAATAATTAATTTTATTAGTATCAGTTTGAATCATGTGTTACTTCCCCCTTTAATTAAAGTGAAAAACTTCCCTAATTAATATTTTTAAAATACCAATCGAGAAAGTTTGTTGCACCAATAAACTAACTTTATTTCATAATATACAAAATAAATATTTATTTCAATGTGTTTTTTAGAAAATTTAGTTATAATATGAAATATACTATTTCTAAACTGGATTTTAGTTAAAAATAAAAAAACACTTAGTTCAATGGTAAAACAAAGGAGCGATTATCATTCCGATTGCAGATCAAGCTTTAGTAAAGAAAATGAATCAAAAGTTGATATTAAATGAAATTTTAAAAAACTCTCCAATCTCAAGAGCAACCCTTTCTGAGATTACAGGGTTAAATAAATCTACTGTTTCTTCCCAAGTAAATACATTACTTGAAAAAGATTATATATTTGAAATTGGAGCCGGACAATCTAGAGGTGGCAGAAGACCTGTGATGCTTGTTTTTAATAAAAATGCAGGCTATTCAATAGGCATCGATATAGGTGTTGATTACCTTAATGGAATTCTAACCGATTTAGAAGGCAACGTTATCCTTGAGAAGGCTTCTGACTTGTCTAGTCCTTCTGCTGGTGAAGTGAAAGAAATTCTGTTTGCACTTATTCATGATTTTATAATTCATATGCCCGACTCTCCTTACGGTTTGGTGGGAATAGGTATTTGTGTACCAGGTTTTGTGGATAGCAATCAAAAAATTATTTTTATGCCTAACTTGGAATGGTATATTGAAGATTTGCAACTCATAATTGAAAGCGAGTTCAATGTACCTGTTTTTGTTGAAAATGAGGCTAATGCAGGCGCATGCGGTGAAAAAGTATTTGGGGTTACTAAAAACTATGAAAACATCATTTACATTAGTATTAACGTGGGAATTGGAGTTGGGATTATTATTAATAATGAATTATACAAAGGAGTAAATGGCTTTTCAGGAGAAATGGGTCATATGACGATAGATTTTAACGGTCCCAAATGCAGCTGTGGGAACCGAGGCTGCTGGGAATTATATGCTTCAGAAAAAGCATTACTGGATTCTTTTTCTAAAGACGAAAAGAACATGTTACGAAAAGAAATTGTTGAACGTGCAAATAAAAATGATGTAGCAGTCTTAAATGCACTCCAGAACTTTGGCTTCTACGTCAGTATTGGCTTAACTAATATTCTCAATACATTTGACGCACAGGCTATTATTCTGAGGAATAACATTATCGAATCTCACCCGATTGTGTTAAATACCATTAAGAATGAGGTTTCTTCTAGGGTATATTCTCATTTAGAAAGTACGTGTGAACTATTGCCCTCTTCATTAGGAAGAAATGCACCTGCATTAGGAGCTGTTTCAATTGTGATCGAACATTTTTTAAATGTTTCTACAAGCTAATTTATATCAGAGTATTGATGATAGATGTCTGAATATCTTTCCTAAGGTAACAAGAGAGGACTTTCTCTACCTAGAGTAAGACCTCTCTTGTTTGTTTTCGTCCCTATATCTATGAAAGGATCATTGTATTAAATGAGTTAGGTTCTAAGGTAAGACAATTTGTTGTAAATCGTTTGGCTCAAGACATAGTTCCTCCGTTCTCTATATCCGTCTAAAACCTAAGAGGGGATATAATTTCTTCCAGATAAATAAGAAGTACCACCACTGCTTTTGGCATTGGAAAGGGAGCGGATTTCTGAAATCATCTGAATATTTTTTAAGAAAAAACCGCAGGCAAACTCGCTTTTCTTCGAGTTTGCCTACATTCGTGGCGCGATTCTTATTAAAGAATCGCGCTGCGACTGTTGAAGTTCAATAATATAGAGTGCATTAAAAAAAGGAAAGTGGAATATGATTAAAATGTCAATCTAAGGGAGGGAATGAGAATATATGAAAAAAGTAAAAATTATATATTGGATTTTCACAGGGCTTTTGCTGGCACTAATGGTTTTCGGTTCTATTCCAGATATAATGTCTGTTCCCGATGCAGTCGCTTTATTTAATCATTTAGGTTATCCTACCTACCTCCTACCCTTTATTGGAATAGCCAAATTATTAGGTGTCGTGGCAATACTCATTCCAGGTTTTCCGAGAATTAAGGAATGGGCTTATGCAGGTTTTGTATTTGATTTGACGGGTGCTATGTATTCAAGCATATCAGTGGGCGACCCTGCCAATGGATGGCTGCTTTTCATTATCGGATATATATTGATAGCCGGCTCTTATATTTACCATCATAAAATATTAAAATCCGCTACATCGAGCACTTTGAGCAATAAGGATAGCTTAACAATATAATAAATGGAAATTAAAAGAGTCCAGATAAGGTTTACCTTATCTGGACTCTTTTTTTGAACATAAAAAGTTGCTTATTACTAACTTACTTTTTTTGAAGACAAATAAGCGACAAGTATATAGCGTTCAGGTGCCGCCCCGATATAATCAAAGGGATAACAGGTACTGACGGTTAGCGTTGCCCGTGGCTTTGGTACGATTACGGTTCGATCATCCTCATCCACAATTCGAACTTTGTTGACTTTGTATGTGAACTCGCCTGCCGATGTTCTTACAATCAACAAATCTCCTTCGCCAACTTGCCCGAGTTTACGGAATACCGTATCTCTATGACCGGAAAGAACGGAATTGTCATTTTCCCCTGGTAGTACACTTCCTGCAAAGTGACCAACGCCTTTTTCCAATTCATCCTCGTTTGTGCCATGGAAAATAGGGAGTTTGGCTTTTAGTTTGGGTATATACAGTTCCCCGATTTCTTCACCAGTTTTAGGACTGACAGGATATAGCTCTTTCTTTGTTGTTTTTTTACTTATTGGCTCACTACTGGGTGGTTTCTGTACAGTTTCATTCACTTGGCTACTTGGAGTATGAGTCTTGTAAAGAAAGTAGCCTTTTGCAAACTTATACATGTTGGATGTGGAAAACCAAACCCCAAATAAAATGATGGCAATTGTACAAGAAAGCAGAAGCAACCGCCTTTTCTTTAATTGTTTCATATTAAGCTTTCCTAATTTTTCGATACATCAAGCTTCCTAACAAGACAATGCATAGTCCTAAAAGGGCATTAGGGATATAATCGGAAGCGGTATTTGGCAGTTTAGCCCCTTTTACAGTTTGATGTTCCGATTTAGTATGAGTGCTGATCTTTTGTTTTACTGGTTTAGCAACCGGTGCCTTTTCAATGGTCTTTTGCACCTCTTTAGCAGATTCCTTTATTTGCCCGCCTGCATTGGTAAGAGTATCAGAATCGACCATTTCACCCGTTATTAAAAGATCAGCCAAGAACTTCCCATCAGTAGAGTATATTGATATTTTCAGGTTAGCACCCTTCAGTTCTTCCAATTTCATTAGATCCAAAAGTGATACAGGTGATTCCGAGCCACTTTTCACAAGTGAATAGGATACATTAAGCTTAAAGATGGAAAGTAATTCTTCATAGATTGATGCCATTTCAGCTATCTGTTCAGCTGTAAGCTCGGTTGCTACATCAAATTCCTCGAAAGCCATCATGCGGTTGCCCAATTCTTCAAGTCGCTTGACTGTTTCCGGATTGGAAAGATGCTCTTCCAAAGACATTAAGTGGTCTTCAAGCCTCTGTAGTTCCTCTTCCGTTAAACCGAGATCTTCCTCGAAAATAGGAAGGAGATCTTCGACAACTTCACCATCCATCCCCCCACCAGTAAGGTTCCAAACAGTTTCTTCAAGATTATCTATGTATATATAATCGTTAATATCTTCACCATTTTCTTCCAACAATTGAAGCAACGCTTGTTTATCCAATCCATAATTCTCATTAAAATAATCTAAATTGCTTAGGTCTGCCTTTATGACGTCACCTAAGAATTCGCTAAGCTCATCGACAGATTCGAATTCTTCCGTGCTAAAATCATAGAGTTCCAATGACGCTTCGATATCTTCTTTTGTTACTTCAAATCCTCTTACTTTGCTAACCTTGGCTAAATAATTGACAAATTCTTTGTCAAAGTTTGGATCGCGTTCAAAATCGCCCTCTTCTGCATAGAAATAAACAGCTTCATCGAGGTCCCAGATAAAGATATAATCGTTTAGTTCTTCGCCATTTTCATGCAATAGTTTAATTAGGCCCTCATTAGTTAGATTATAATCTTCATAAATGGCATCTAAATTACTTAAATCTGCTTTAATAACTTCGCCCAAGGCATCTTTAAGATCACCAATAGATTCAAAGTTTTCAATACTCTCATCGTAAAAAGAAAGAGACGTTTCAATATCATCCTTCGTCACTTCAAAACCCCTGACAAGGCTTACCTCTTTTAAATACTTTGTGAGTTCTTGGTCAAAATTTTTGCTTGGTGCTGCCAATGCTAATTGCGGGAATAAGCTAATTAACAACGTAAATGAAAGTAAAATGGTCCACAGTTTTTTCATACTTTTCTCCTATTCATAACATTTCATATGTTTCTAGAAAATTATAATTCAATAACAATAATTTAACAATGAAGTTATTTTTTCCAATAAGGATAAATTTCTATCTTAATTACCTTGCTAAGAAACTTTTTAACCACATATACTTCTGTTTGCGCAAATAATGACGTATTTCTTCCTATTATTATACCGATTACAAAAAGAGGGGGTTAAAACTCCCCGGATCCTATGCCTCCAGATAAAAGAATTTTTATTTTCGTATGCCTACTAAACATAACTAAAGTGAAATTTCCGAAAAATAAGGTTTGAGGGGTAGTTGCTTTTTGTAGGGCTTACTCAAGTTCTTTTGCGGATTCTAATATTTTCTCTCTCTTGTTCTCCTGCCTTTTCATAACAAGAAATTCACACACTTTTATAGTATTTTATCACTAGCGTAAAGTCCCCTCCCCCTTATGTTACATCCATTACGAAAATATAAAAAACGCAAACCCTTACGTTTCAAGGGTTTGCGTTTTGATTGATTTCGTTCATAGATAGCGTTAACCTATTAATTTTCACTCCTTCCTTCACTAATCATAACTTCAACATCTATTTCCATCAGCATTTCCGGCATTGCAAAACCACTTACGATCAAGCCGGTACTGCAAGGATATACATCTTTAAAATGTTCGGCTATTACGGGATAAACTTTACTTCGATCTTCCCGATTAAGCAAGTACACGGTAATCTTACAAATATCATTGACTGAACCGCCCGCTTCTTCAATAAGCTTCCTAACGCACTTACATGCCTGATCCGCTTGTTTCACGACATCTCCAATCCCATGAAAATTACCGTCTAAATCAAAACCAGTTTGCCCTCTTAAAAAGATTCTATTTCCTGCCCTTACAGCCATGCTAAACTCGTTTACAATATGATGCTCCGGCTTTCCCAACGTTGAAGGATAATACTGATCTGTTTTGAACTTTCTAAATCTCTTAATCCCAGAATTTTCAACTTCTCCCAGTCCTGTCATAACATCCAATACCTCCAGTTCATTATTTTATTACCTAATTAAATAATGTCCTCCCGAGATTTATTCTTGGAGAAAATATTTCCGAAACTACATTTCGTTTTTCAAATCTATAATACATACATGCTACTATTTCTTATATGATTGAAGTTAATTTTTCCACTCACCTACAGTAGCATCGACATAGTCCTCACTCTCTTCAGTGACCTGCCCATTTTTCCGTTTACTGTACCAAGACCGTACTAAATAGGCTGCAAGAATCACACCGAAACTCGCTAAACTGAGAAGAAGTTGCGAACGTGTACCAGGAATCCATGCCATTGCTATAAGCACTACGAACATCCAGATAATGGCTACATAAGACAGATAGGGAAATAACCACATTTTCAACTTTAATTTCTCGGGTGCTTCCTGTTCTAACCTTCGTCGCAGACGGATTTGAGCGAAAGCGAGCACCAAATAGTAGAAAAGGCTAATTGCTCCTGCGGAATTGATTAAAAATAAAAAAACTGTCTGTGGAAAAAAGTAGTTTAAAACAACGCCTACGTATCCGAAAACCGTCCCTGCCAGTATTGCCCTAACCGGAACGCCCCTTTTATTAAGTTTGATAAGAAATTTTGGTGCGTCTCCCAGTCTGGTTAAGGTAAACAAACTTCTAGACGTAATGTAGAGACAAGAATTAAGGGAACTGAGTACTGCGGTAAGAACGACTACTTGCATTAGCGAAGAAGCGAAAGGGATACCTAATCGTTCTAGTGCAATCGCAAACGGGCTTTGAATAGCAATGCCAGCAAACTCGAAATTCCATGGCACGATTGCAACGATGAAGAAGACAGAGAAGATATAAAAGAATAAGATTCGATACATGACTTGATTGGTAGCTTTAGCCGCATATTTTGCAGGCTGATCGGACTCTGCAGCTGCAATGGTGGCAATTTCTGCCCCTCCCATCGAGAAAAGTACAGTAACGCTTCCCACTAGAGCTGCAACGATCCCATTTGGAAAGAAGCCGCCTGCTGTATACAGGTTCGAGAGACCGGGTGATTCACCAGGCCATAGTCCAAGAGTATATATAGCTCCAAAGACAATGAAGAAGGTTATCGCGAATATCTTAATAGATGCGAACCAAAACTCAGTTTCAGCGAATGAACGCACCGAGTAAAGGTTGGTCAAAGTAAGCACCACTAATAATACCAAGCACAATATCCAAGGTGGAATATCAGGAAAATAATTCACAAGTATTCCAGCACCAGCTACAGCTTCAATTGCAGCTACGATCACCCACATATACCAATAGAGCCAGCCAACACTAAATCCAGCCCAATTCCCTAATCCTGACCGTGCATATTCGGAAATTGAACCGGCAGATGGTTGTGCCACTGCCATTTCACCTATCATGCGCATGATTAAAAGCATGAGAATTCCTGACAAAGTATAACTAATAACAGCCGCTGGCCCTGTTGAATTGATGACCGCACCGCTTCCAACGAAGAGCCCGGCTCCGATGATGCCGCCGAGTGCTATCATTGTTACGTGCCGGTTCTTTAACGTGTTTTGGAGTTTGTCCTGTGGATCCTGCTTGGTGTAATTATCCGCCATAGTTTCACCTTCCTTTTACTATTGGTTAAATTTCAGCCGATTTTTCATTTCACGGTACTAGCAATGTCATCTCTACTTAACTCCTTATATTCTGTAAGTGTGTCTTTCTGACTTATAAAGGTTATCTTCGATTACGAGCACTAAGTACTATACACAATGGGGAATGCATCCTGAAAGTTTTCGGTGACAAACCTACAAATTCTCTTCATTTCAACGCCCTCTTTAAGTCATTTTCTGTTCCTCCTCTTATATTTTTACATAATGAAGTTGGTAACATTCGGAATATATCCTTATATATTCCTTTAATGAAATATTACAAGCCATCATTATAAATGTCAACAATATCTTTTGAATATTCAGAATTTTAGGTGGCTCAATTTTTCAGTAAAATAATATTGTACTCTACTAAACATCTAATAAACCAACAATTCTATATATCCACATACTCTTTCGATTTTTAAACAAGTCGAATTATTTCGACCAACCGATACATATCCAATTACATACCGGGAATCGATTGGATTCATGTGGAAGAATTCCTTGTTTTTATAATATTTGAAAATGTTATCTATTCTTTTAAGTTTTCTTCCGTAAAAAAGACTGACTATAGTCAGTCTAAGGTGACGTCAGGTGCTTCCTCACGCCTTATTTATATATTATGCAAGTGTTTGGACAAGCGTTACCCTATCTATTAAGTTATGACACTTTTTCAAACAAAAAAAGAGACTGTATATTACAATCCCAAGTGTTGTATGTTTTAAAAGAAATCGCAAAGCTATTTATTGACGAGTTTCTTCTATATTATAGTGATATTTTTTCAGAAAAAATTAAAGAATGACCTAGACCCAAAATATCAGTCCCCAACTGCCGAAACTCTTACAATTTTTTAGTATTATCCATGCGATCTAACGACATCTGATAACCACCATTACTCCCATAATTCAATAGTTTATTAACTCTTGATATAGTAGCTGATGCGGCACCAGTTTCTGCCTCAATACCTTCGTATGTAAAGCCATCCTGAAGCATTCTAGCAACTTCTAGTCTTTGGGTAAAAGCTTTTATTTCATTCATTGTGCACAAATCATCAAAAAAAGCCATACACTCTTCTTGGGTCTGTAATGAAAGGATAGCCTTAAATAATTGTTTTATGTTTTTCTCAGACAATTTATTTCTGTACATAACCTACCTCCATTATATCTATTAATTATTATATATATTAGAAAAAAATTTATCGTCACAATGGAGATGCGCTCATATTCTAAACCGGGAACCAATTACAACTGACTGGCACTTTGATCACACTTTGAAGTAGGTATGAAGGGCATATGTTTCCTGCAATGCCTATTCAAAAGGCTCTACAAATAAATATACAGAAAGGATTTTTTCTTTTTTAATCCAAGTCTTTCTACCGTTTTAATAATGATTAAGCAGACTCGTCCAATCTTACGGACAGTCTGCCTTCTCACTTTTTACGTACAAGTGCATGCAAATTATCTAAATGATTCCTCTTTTTCGCTTATGTTCTCTTGCTTATATAGAGCGCCATTTTTGATATACTGGGATGCTCCCTCTTTTGCCCGCTCTATGTTTTCTGGTGTAAGCTTTCTGATGACCTTAGCGGGAACTCCGGCTACTAAAACAGCCGGTTCAATTATCTTTCCTTCCGGAACTAGTGCTCACGCAGCGATTAGAGAGCCTTCTCCGATTACTGCTCCATTTAAAATTGTTGCACCCATACCAATTAACGCCCCACCTTCTACAGTACAGCCATGTAGAACCACGTTATGCCCGACAGTAACATTTTCACCGACTTTAATTGGAAAACCTGGATCCACGTGAACTATTGTACCGTCTTGAATATTTGATCCTTTTCCTATCGTTATTTTCTCATTATCTCCTCTTAAAACGGCATTGAACCAAATGGACGTATCTTCCTTAAGTTCTATGTTTCCAATTAACTGTGCTCCTGGGGCTATATATGCGCTTGGATGTACATTGGGGTAGTGTCCTTTATATTTATGAATCATTCTTCATTCCTCCTTTTAAAATATGTTGATTATTCCAGAATAAAACCAAAGTAACCACTATTCGAAACCTTTCTTAAACACTATTAATATAATAAGAATCTTAAATCTGGCCTCTGCATACAACTGCCACAGTTTGTTCCCTAATATGTCTCCACCTAACTATTAACAGCCACCTATGGAATTTGTCTTCCTTCTCTCCAATGATTTTGTTTAGAATTCATTTAGAAAGAGATTGTCCCTAATATCACTCCTACAATGATATAAATTAGAAAAATCCCTAAAGACCATTTTGCTGCATATTTATGAAGGTCACCTAGGCTGATTCCAGTTATGTGAATCAATAAATAAACAGATGCTACGAGTGGACCCATAATACCAAAAGGAGTTCCGTATAATGCAGCTGTTCCAATTGATAAAGTATCAATGCCGTAAGTAGAAGCAGTTTCAGCCAGGACTGGCAGAATCCCAAAGTAAAATCCATCAGGACCAATCAAGAAGATGGCAGGTGCACTAACTACCGCAGTAATTAACGCCATATATGGACCAAGGTCTGTAGGGATAATGGAAACAATCGATTGTGCCATAGATTCAGAGATTGGAGTACCTTTGAAAATCCCTGAGAAAATCCCAGCAGCAAAAACCATGGTAACCACTGCTATTGCATTGGGTGCATGAGCAGCGACTCGATCTCGTTGATCATTTAAGACTGGATAATTAATGAGCAGTCCTAGAGCGGTTCCAATGATAAAGAGTACGGCAGCAGGTAACCATTCTAGTACAATGGCTATCATAATAACGATTGATACAAGGAAATTGATCCAAATTAATTTAGGACGCTTAATGTTTGTGTTTTTTGGTGAGATATTTTCTATTGTAGCGCTTTCAATTGCAGCATCTATTATTCTGGCTTCAGGCAATGATAAAGATTCTGTATTTATCTTTTTGTATCTAGCTCGTTCTTTCAAACCGATAAAATAAGCAACGGCAATAACATACAGCAAACTTACAAGCATTGCTGGCAACATTTGAAGATATAATTCCGTTGGATTAAGATTTAACACACTCGCTACGCGGCCAGCAGGTCCTCCCCAAGGAACAAGTGTTGTGATACCAATTTGCATGATTGTAATGGAGGCCAATATGATAGGACTGATCCCCATTTTTTTATATAGAGGAAGGAAAGCTGTTACAACAATCATCATCGTCGTGGATCCATCACCATCAAATCCTATTATTCCCGCTAACACAGCAGTTCCTACGATAATCTTTAGTGGATCTCCTTTAGCTAACTGTATAATCTTTGAGGTTAAGGGATCAAATAACCCTGTATCTACCATGACTCCAAAATACAAAATGGCAAATAACAAAAGAATAGCGGTAGGCGCAACATTTTGAATACCTTCCATTATCAATGTTCCTAATTCTGGCCCAAATCCTCCGATTAAACCAAAAATGATAGGTACAATTGTTAGGCCAATAAACGGAGATATACGTTTTGACATAATCAAAAATAAGAAGGTACAAATCATTGCAAATCCTAAAATAGATAACATAAACTTCCTCCCCAAGGTTCGTTATTGGTACCGCTTTCAAAAATCACCTGTAAATTTACTGTAACAATCTCTTTTTTTCTCAAGTCAGAATAAGAGCATTATAACCCCTTATAGCTTTAAGATTTTCATTCCCTTTCTACCTTTGTAGGCCGACAGACAGGCATGAAATTTTAAGATTTATCTAGCAATAATAAAGTACACTATTTTTGCTGATTCAATTTTTTTCCCCCAAGGACTTCGTCGTTATGTTGTCCTAGTTCGGGACCAATCCATTCAATGCTGCCTGGCGTTTCAGATAGTTTTGGTACAATTCCTGGAACTAGTACCTGTTCACCATCCGGCAAAGTGACCGTCTGAAGCATATCACGTGCTTGATAGTGTTCATCCCTTACAATATCTTCAATATTATAAATAGGCCCAACCGGCACACCAGCCTCATCTAATATTTTTTGCACCTCTTTTTGTGAGTGTTTCCTAGTCCACTCTTCAATTACTTGATCTAGATATTCCGCATTTTCAGCTCTGCCATTATTGGTTAAATAAGTCGGATTTTCCGCAAATTCTGGTCGTCCTATCGCATGCGCAAATCTTTTGAAAATACTATCGCTATTTGCCGCAATGACGATATATTTTCCATCTGCACATATATAGGTATTTGAAGGAGCGATTCCTTCCAAGGTAGCACCTGTTCTTTCTTTTATTATTCCTTTTAAATCGTATTCTGGCAGAACGCCTTCCAGCAAAGAAAATACCGCTTCAGTTAGAGCAACATCCACATATTGTCCTCTTTTTAATGGATCGTTATCCCTCGCTCTTAATGCCATTAACGTACCATTCACTGCATATAAACCTGCTATGGAATCTCCAACTGCTAAACCAACTCGAACTGGGGGGCGATCAGGAAATCCTGTCAGGTATCGGAGACCACCCATTGATTCGGCAACGCTGCCAAACCCTACTTTGTTTCGGTAAGGTCCTGTTTGACCATAACCAGAAATCCTTGTCATAATGATACTTGGATTTATTTTCTTAATATCTTCATAGCCAATTCCCCATTTTTCCAACGTCCCTGGACGGAAATTTTCAATAATTACATCCGCATCTTTTGCTAACTCCCGAACCATCTCCTGCCCGTCTTCTTCACGAAGGTTAAGAGTTATAGATTTTTTATTTCTTGCATGCACGTACCACCACAGGGACGTTCCGTTATGCATCACTCGCCAATTTCGTAAAGAATCCCCTTTATTAGGGTCCTCAACCTTGATCACTTCAGCACCAAATTCACCAAAAATCTTCCCAGCAAATGGAGCTGCTACAAAGTTACCTAATTCTAAAACTTTAATGCCCTCTAAAGGTTTTCTCATAGGATTACCACCCTTCAATTATTAACATTTCATACTGTTTCCTAGTAAGGTACAATACTTATTTAAATTAACTGAATATTCTAATAACGTATACAATTTACTACTGGGCTCTTTCCATTCCTAATCAATTTATACAGTTTTTTTAAAATTTCTAGCATTATTCAACAGCTCAGGGAATGCTTTATCTAAGTCCTTTACCTGTTCCAGATCCAAACCTGTTTTGATATTCTGTTTTTCTAAAAATTCCACTACACGACTTGCCTGAATATTCCCTGGAGACCCAGGAGCATATGGACATCCTCCTAGTCCGGCTTGGGCTACATCAACTAAATGAACACCAGCCTGTATCCCAGCCATAACATTTGCCAAACCGTATCCATATGTATCATGCAAATGAAGTCCAATAGGAATGTCCGGAAATTTCTCTGCTAAACGGCTACAGTATTCATATACCTGTCTCGGTGTTGCTTTGCCGATTGTATCTCCCAGGCCTAATTCACAAACCCCATTATTAACCAGGAACTCTGCAATCCTTTCCACCTCAGAGTATGGTACGATCCCAGCAAACGGACAAACAAATGCGGTTGAAATTGCACCAATTGTTTTTCTACCCTCCTTAGTGGTTTCTTCAATTAAATCTTTTATTTCAATTAAAGACTCGTTAGAACTCTTATTTAAATTTGCCTGGTTATGTTGTGTGCTCGCAGAAAGGAAAAAAAGAGCATTGTGTATCTTTGAATTTAGGAACCTGTCTAATCCCCGTCTATTGGGGACCAAAGCTTCATATTCTACTCCACGAGTCATTGGCAGATTTTGTCCTAATTCATCCGCATCTTGCATCGCAGGAACCCACTTTGGATGTACAAAGGAAGTGACTTCCAAGCGATCAAATCCTGCTTCAATTAAATTTTTAATTTTATTTATCTTTTGATCGGTTTCTACAAAAACAGGTTCATTTTGCAGACCATCTCTCAATGTAACATCTCGAATTTTAAGTTTTTCTGGAAAAATCATTTTTCACTCTCCTTTAATTAATATTCCTCATCCTTAACACCTGAGTACATGGAAACATAAAATTGATAATCACGTTGAATATGTGCCTTCATTAACTCCTCTGCAGCTTTCCCATCCTTATTTTTTATAGCATTCCATATCGCTTTATGTTCATCGGCACCCTCTTCTATTCTCTTAGGGATATTCAATACAGCATTTCGATAAAAAGAAATTAAGGAATTTAACTGATTCATCATTTTCATCAAATAAGGATTACCACTGGCCTCCACAATCAGGTAGTGAAATTGGCTGCTTAGGACCTTTAATTTTTCAAGCTCTTTCTTATCAACCATGAGGTTCATTTTATCAACTGAATCTGACAATTGTTTACGCTGTTTTTCATTCATACGTGAAGCTGCATAAAAAGCAGCTGTAGGTTCCAGGCTTAACCGGCATTCGTAAAGATATTTAAAATCTGAAAAGGTTGCGCGGTACACTCTTACTCCGCCTCTTGGACTGACGGATACTAATCCTTCACTGTTTAACCTGCGGATCGCTTCTCGGATTGGACTTCTACTGACACCCGTTTCCTGAGAAACTTTTCCTTCCACAATTCGTTGTCCAGGTGGTATGTTCCCGCTTACAATTTGTTCATGTAAATATTCATATACTTGATTTTGAAGAGTTTGCGATTGTACTGTTTTTAACTTCATTTTTACCACATCCATAGTCATAATTTTCAGATAATGTATACAAAAAAATATATGTCTACCTCATCATAAATCAATTTGTTGTTTTTGACTATAGTGTGATATTTATATTGGCAGCATCATAACATATACTCGTTTTTTAGTTCCACCTACCCTTCACTGTGAAAATAGTGTAATTAGAGCAATTCCCTCACCAATTTCACAATTTTTCTAAATATTATTATAAGTTTCCCACTCCTGCAAGATTATACATTAAAGCGGACATTCTGCAAAACAGCTATCTTTCACCGCGTTAAAGTTAAATAGTTTTCTCGATTCTCCACATAAAAGAGTCTGCGGGGAGCAGCATGTCTCTTTCTTTTAACAATCAAGATTCTTTTGGTCAATCTTAATAATTCCGTCCTCATCAACGTCTATCTCAAATAAGCCATTTTGGGTTAAAAATAAAGAATACGTATCCTTACTAACCTTTTCATTGTTTATCTGCCGGATGGCTGAAGAAAATTTAATGATAAAATAATTCATATCTGTTCTGGTGTCATCCACTTCATTTATTAAATAATTCCGAAGATACATCATTTCTGTATTAGGAAACGTTTTATAAAAAAAATCGAGAGGATTGCCCTTTTGAAAATCATCATCTGAAGAGAAGTAAGTGACACGGGGTATACCATCAGCTGTAAACCCTGCCAAAATATATATAGTTGCATATTCCTGTTCGGGATATAACTTCTTGAACATCTCTAATGAATTTCTAAAAAATTTTTGTGATTGAGCCTCGATTTCTTCAATTGAACTTGTTCCAAGAGAAAACATTTTTAATTCTTCTATACATGTATCGATGATATTTTTAACACCCGCAAATGCAAAGATCACATTTTGATTTAATGCTATTACTTTTTTTTCATCATCACTAAAGTTTTCAGTTCCTCTATAGGTTATTCTTTTATCAGCCATAATAAAAACACCATTTTTAAAATTTTTACCAATTAATGCAGTCATAATTAATTTCCCTTCAGAATAAAAATAAAGCCCTACTATCATGCAATTTGGAGTAGGGCTTACTTATATTTTATCATATGTAGATCCCTTCTGAAGTCCTCAAGTTTCCGGGTGGTAACAACCCTAAATATATAATTCTCTATCAAAACATCTATCAATTATCATTTTCTTATTCTTCGTTTTTACACGGTTTCCCCCAGTTTAATGTTAGCCATATATTGATTAATTTTTTTATAAAGTTCATCAGGATCGTCCGCAACAATATTTTCACCATTTATAAGTGCAAATGGGTCAATCAAACATTGACCACAATATAACAAGCACTTATCCTCAATAACCTCCACATCGCTGCACTCAATTAATTTTCCTTTTATTGTTTCCAACTCGTCTTCGAAATTACATGGACAGAACTTTACGTTTATTTTCATGGTTAACTCCCCTTCGTTTTTTGTTGCCAACATTTTAATTGGAATAACCAAAAGCTTGCAAGAGTACACTCAAACGCATATTCGCTTTAACGGTTTAAAAGACTGTTGCCATAAATACTAAACGCGTTAAAACACATATTTGCGCGTTGGATTTTTATAGATTAAGATGTGAAACATTACAGAAACTAAATTTCGAAAATTCTGTTTGTTAGAAATTTAAGATGAAAAAGGAGAGGTTAAAATGGCCGAAAAAATGGTAGCATCACCTAAAGTAAAAAAAGAAGAATTGTTCCCGGTAAAGAGTGTTCATTACGTAGAAATCTATACAGGAAACGCAAAGCAGGCAGCTTATTACTATGCAAAATCTTTCGGTTTCAAACTTGTAGCATATAAAGGATTAGAAACAGGTTCCCGTGACCGTGTATCTTACGTGATGGAACAGGGCGCTATCCGATTGATTTTAACAGGCACCCTATCAGACAATACTGACGTTGCCGAGTTTATTAAACTTCATGGCGAGGGTGTAAAAGATATTGCCCTCCTCGTAAAAGATCTGGAAAAAACATATGCGGGTGCGATTGAAAGAGGTGGCATCGCTCTTCGGGAACCATGGGTGGAAGAAGATGAAAACGGCAAGGTGAAAAAAGCGATTCTAGGTACATATGGGGATACAATTCATACGCTTGTTGAACCAATCGATTATAAAGGCGTATTTATGCCAGGGTTTGAATCTCGCGAGAACACCCTTGCTTCTCAACCAACCGGCTTAATTGGTGTTGACCACCTTGTCGGCAATGTGGAGGTTATGGAAGAATGGACAAACTATTATGAAAATGCATTCGGTTTTACAGTTCTGAAGCATTTTGATGATGAAGACATTTCGACCGAGTACTCTGCTCTAATGTCAAAAGTCATGATGAATGGAACAGGACGCATAAAGTTCCCAATTAATGAGCCTGCGGAAGGAAAGCGCAAGTCTCAAATTCAAGAATACCTAGATTACTATAATGGACCAGGCGTTCAGCATCTTGCCCTGTTGACAAACGATATCATCGGCACCGTGGCGGCTCTCAAAGAAAATGGTGTGGAATTTTTAAATACCCCTGAGACTTATTATAAAGAACTCGCCAATCGGGTAGGAGATATTGATGAAGATGTGAAACGACTTCAAGAACTTAATATTTTGGTAGATCGTGATGATGAAGGCTACTTGCTACAAATCTTTACTAAACCACTTGTTGATCGTCCGACGCTGTTTATCGAAGTCATTCAGCGTAAAGGTGCACTTGGATTCGGCGATGGAAACTTTAAAGCATTGTTTGAATCGATTGAACGCGAGCAAGAACTTCGCGGAAATATTTGATTTGGAACGGTCATACCGTTGTCTCTCGCGGTATGGCCTCCTTTAATAGGAGGTGTGAGGTTGTTGTTAACTAAAGTAAATGTTAAGTGGAGGGAAGAAGCGGTCAGTCATTTTATGACTGAACTCATTGATTATGCAGGTCTATTTCCACCGGCCGCGCTTCCGCTTCCAGAAGCTATTTCAAATTTTCATGCATACATCCATGATTCGGACAGCTGGATGCTCGGCCCGTTTGTAATTCCTGCTTCACGATTGGGTGAACTTAAACAATTTAAAGCCCAGTTTAATGATCAATATCCACTTAGGTTATCTGTAATTTTAACGAAATCCGAAGAAATTCCAACCGAATTGGAAGCTATTCAACTTTTTTTAGAAACATATAAAACCGCGGGAGCGATAGAAGCAATCGAGTTCCCGCTTCCACCACAGATTAATCCTTCCTTCTTAGAGAATCTAGAAAAACGAACAGGGAATTATCCCATTTATTGTGAAATGACAGGAACGAATGATCAACTTCTAAACACATTGGATACTATCCATTCGATTAACCAAAAATCTCCGAAACGTATAGGTATCAAAATGCGCATGGGTGGGATCACGGCTAATTTGTTTCCTTCTGTCAATCAAGTAACATTCGTTATTCACGAATGCCAGAAACGAGAACTGCCACTTAAATTCACTGCTGGACTGCACCATCCGATACGCCAGTACCGAACAGAAGTGGAAACACGCATGCATGGTTTTGTTAACGTATTTACCGCTTCTATTATGGCATATAGCCGTTCTGTCAATACAGCTACCATTCAAGCCATTTTGCTTGATGAAGACCCAACAAATTTTTCATTTACAACAGACTCGCTTTCCTGGCGCGATTTTACTGTCAGTTCGGCCGATATCATCAAAGCGCGCAGTTTCTTTGCAGCTTCATATGGAAGCTGCAGCTTTAATGAGCCTCGGGAAGAACTAGGAGAGCTTACTATTTTTCATGGGGAGGCAATACGATGAAACATTCCTTTATTGAGACAACGCCAGAGTCACATTTTCCAATTCAAAACTTGCCATACGGCATTTTCCAAAAAAAAGGTCAAAGCCCCCGTGCCGGTACAGCCATCGGTGATTATGTTCTTGATTTATCTGTAATCGATGAAGTTGGATTGCTAAGTGGGACCGGTGCAGAAGAAAAAAAAGTTTTTTCCTCTTCCTCGCTTAATCAATTTATGTCACTTGGCCGTCCGGTCTGGACTGCTGTCCGTAACAAACTTCAATACCTTTTGGATTCGAAAACGCCTGATTTACGAGATAATGAAGAGCTTCGTTTGAAAGCGTTTCACCCATTGACAGATGTAGAGATGCTTCTTCCTGCAAATATTGGAGACTATACAGATTTCTATGCCTCAAGAGAGCATGCGACCAATGTGGGTACAATTTTCAGAGGGAAAGACAATGCCCTCATGTCAAACTGGACACACTTGCCGATTGGTTACCATGGACGGGCCAGTTCCATCGTTCCAAGTGGTACCCATGTGCGTCGCCCTTCGGGACAACGCAAACCAAAGGATGCAGATTATCCAGTATTCGGTCCATCTATACAGCTTGATTTCGAACTTGAAATGGGCTGGTTTATTGGACCTGGCAACCCTTTTGGAGAACCAATTCCAGTTAATCAGGCTGAAGATCATGTTTTCGGGCTCGTTCTCGTAAATGACTGGAGTGCACGTGATATCCAAGCATGGGAGTACCAGCCTCTTGGCCCTTTTCTTTCAAAAAACTTTGCAACATCCATTTCCCCATGGGTTGTGCCGCTAGAAGCGCTGGAACCTTTCCGTACTGCTGGACCGCAACAGGATCCAGAGCCGTTTCCCTACTTGCAGCAAACAAAAGATGGGGCATTTAATATTAACCTTGAAGTTCATTTGACACCAGAAAATACAGAACAAGCAACCAGAATTACGAATACCAACTTTAGCTATATGTATTGGTCAATCGCTCAGCAAGTGGCTCACCACACCATTACAGGCTGTAATATACGTCCTGGTGACATGCATGGATCTGGAACTATCAGCGGTCCAAGCCGTGAAGAACGAGGCAGCCTCCTTGAACTTTCTTGGCGCGGCACAGAACCGCTTCAACTTAACGACGGCCGTAAACGAAGCTGGATTGAAGATGGGGACAAGTTGACTATCAGCGGGTGGTGTCAAGGAGATGGGTATCGAATTGGATTTGGTCAAGTAAGCGGTCAAGTTTTGCCAGCCCTTTCGGAGGCACAGATTTTAGGCAATCAAAAAATGAAGATTTAGCAACTAATATACTAAATGTAAAAGACAGTTACATGGAAGGAGTTTAGGCAATGACACATTATGTTAAAATGGGCCGCATTCCCCATAAACGTCATACTCAGTTTCGCCAGGAGGACGGAAACCTATATTATGAGCAATTGATGGGTACGAAAGGTTTCTCGAGTATTCAGTCACTCATTTATCATATCAATCAACCAACACAAGTAAAAAAAGCACAAAAAATTCGTGATGTTCGTTATGAATATGAAGAAAAAGATGCATTAAAACATCGTCATTTCCGGACATGGAATACGGAAGTTGGCGGCGATTTTCTTGAAGCTCGCAAAATTTTCATGGCAAACGATGATGTTGCACTTGGCGTTGCTCGCCCTAACCAGCAAATGGATTACTTTTATCGAAACGGTGAAGGTGATGAAATGTTGTTTGTCCATGAAGGAAGAGGCAAAATCGAAAGTATTTTCGGTGAACTAAGCTTTTGGCCAGGTGACTATCTCATCATTCCGATTGGCACCACTTATCGCGTCGTCTTGGAATCAGAAGAAGCTCGCTTTTTCATCCTTGAATCGAGTTCATCAATTGTACCACCAAAACGCTATCGTAATGAGTTTGGCCAACTTCTTGAGCACTCACCTTATTGCGAGCGTGATTTCCGGACACCAGAAAAATTGGAGCCTAAAGATGAAAAAGGGGAATATGAAATCAGAGTGCGGGCACAAGGCATGATCACTTCCTATACGTATGATTTTCATCCGCTTGATGCGGTTGGATGGGATGGTTACCTCTTCCCTTATGCGTTCAGCATTCATGATTTTGAACCAATAACCGGACGTGTTCATCAGCCACCGCCAGTACATCAGACGTTTGAAGCACATAATTATGTTGTATGTTCATTTGTACCACGTATGTATGACTATCATCCGGAAGCCATCCCTGCTCCTTATGTCCACAGCAATGTGGAAAGTGATGAAGTGCTATATTATGTGGACGGAGACTTCATGAGCCGCCGCGGCATTGAAACCGGATCTATTACCCTTCATCCAAGCGGCTTACCTCATGGACCGCATCCAGGTAAAATTGAAGCAAGTATCGGTAAAAAAGAAACGCGTGAATTAGCAGTCATGGTCGATACATTCCGTCCGCTGTATATCGTAAAAGAAGCACACGCTATTGAAGATGATGCGTATATGAGCAGCTGGCTGCCAAAATAATAACTGAGGTTTCCCCCCTCGGCAGATCAGTTCATCTCTATATTATGAAATAAAGCCGGAGCCAGAATTCCACTAGCTCCGGCGCCTTTGTTGTCATAATAGTTCTTCGCAATAAGCAATTTTTCCTTTAGTTTTTTTTCTAAAAAACCGATGACTGTAAATATAGATCTTCAGGCAAAAAACAAATCTGTAAACTGGTTTTCTTTTATATCTTTATTCTTATCGATAGATATATTTAAATACGGCTTGATACGTGATTTCACAACTTATTATGTTCACTCCAAATTTACCCAAACACTCTTCACCTCGGTATAACTTTCTAAAGCATAGGCACTTAAATCTCTACCAAATCCAGACTGTTTATATCCCCCAAAAGGAGAGGCTGGATCTATTACATCATAACAATTAATCCATATATTTCCTGATTTTAATTGATTAGCAACTGTATGTGCCATTTTCACGTTCTCTGTCCAGATACCCGCACCTAAACCGTAAGGAGAGTTATTCGCACGTTCTATTACTTCTTCCACCGTATTGTAAGGCATGACAACGACGACTGGTCCGAAGATTTCCTCTTTTGCAATCGTCATATACTCTTCTACATCAATAAAAATAGTCGGCTCAACAAAGAAACCTTTATCCGATTTTCTTCCGCCTGTTACTGCCTTTGCTCCTTCTTCTTTACCAATGTTAATAAATTCAAACACGCGGTCTTGCTGTTTTTTAGAAACAAGAGGCCCCATCGTTGTATCTGTATCCAATCCATTTCCAAGCTTAACGTTTTCAGCTAGGGAAACCATACCGGAAACGACTTCATCGAATTGATCCTTATGAACGTATACTCTCGACCCAGCACTGCAAACTTCCCCTTGGTTGAACATAATGCCGTTGAACACTCCGGGAATCGCTTTTGAAAGGTACGCATCCGGGAGTATAATATTAGGCGACTTTCCCCCAAGCTCCAGCGTCAACCGTTTCATTGAATCTGCGGCTTGTTTCATTATTTGCTTCCCGATAGGCGTCGAGCCGGTAAACGAAACTTTATTTACATCTGGGTGATCCACTATTGCATGACCGGCTTTCGCACCGAATCCAGGAACAATGTTAACAACACCTGCAGGAAACCCTGCTTTTTCAACAAGTTCAGCAAAATAAAGTGCCGATAACGGAGTCTGTTCAGCGGGCTTCAAAACAACCGTACAGCCTGCAGCTAAAGCCGGAGCCACTTTCCATGAGACCATATTAATAGGGTAGTTCCAAGGGATAATTTGTCCAACCACTCCGACTGGTTCGTGACGAGTATAGTTTAAGAATGGACCGGAAACAGGAATTGTTTGCCCCATATTCTTTGTCGCCCAACCAGCAAAATACCGGAACGTTTCAATCGTACCTGGTACATCGACGGCCCGTGTTTCATTTATTGGCTTTCCATTGTCCAAAGTATCTAATTGTGCCAGCTCTTCTTGATGTTTTTCAATAAGGTCAGCTAATTTCAAGATGAGTTTTGCTCTTTCAGCGGCACTCATCTTTGACCATGGTCCCTCATCAAATGCTTTCCTTGCTGCCTTAACTGCCAAATCTATATCTTTTTCTTCCGCTTCATAGACTGTTGCCAATATTTCTTCAGTAACTGGATTAATTGTTTCAAATGTTTTTGAAGAACACGATTCCACAAATTTTCCATCGATGTACAACTTTTTCGTACCTTTTAAAAACTCCCTCACCTTATTGCTCATTTCAAGTGTTTGGTTCGCCATTCTTGGTTCCTCCATTCTAAAAATAAACATGCCAGAGATCGAGCCGCTAAGCCTTCAAGCTCTCTAGCATGTTGTATGAATCCAATCATTTATTTAATGGTTTTATTAAATTCAGTCACTGCTGTATCGATGATATTGATCATTTCCGAAATTTCTTGTTTATTAATGATAAGCGGCGGAGCAATGGCAACAATATCCTTGCCCTTTTCAAAGTCTGCAGCTCTTAAAATCAATTTGCGTTTGAAGCATTGATCAACAACAAACGAAGCTGGTTTGACTGATTCTGCAAATGGTACATCCAAGTCACGGTCCTGCTGAAGCTCAAATCCGGCAAGCAAGCCGACCGCTCTTGATTTCGTGAAATACCGGTGTTTATCCGTTAAGTAGTCAAACCCTTTCTTCAGCTCCTTCTCCATTTTGTTAACGTTTTCAAGAATGTTGTCGCGTTCGAGAATTTCAATCGTTTTCAATCCAACGGCACATGCTGTTGGATGTCCGCTATACGTAAATCCATGACCTAAAATTTGATCATATTGAACGATTGTATCTCTGATTTCTTTATTAACCAACACGCCGCCAAGCTGGGCATAACCGCTCGTAATCCCTTTTGCTACACTCATGATATCAGGCACAACGTCCCAGTTATCGACACCGAACATTTTTCCGGTACGGCCAAATCCACAAATGACTTCGTCAGAAATCATCAGGATATCATTTTCTTCACACAAGGCTTTAACTGCTTTTAAATAACCATCAGGTGAAACGTGAACTCCTCCTGCACCTTGAATTGGTTCAAGGATAAGGGCAGCAATGGTTTCTGCTCCTTCTTTTTCGATGACATCACGAATGCATCCTTCATAGTTCGGATCATTTTTATCGCCAAGCTCACAATTAGTCAAATGTGATTTTGCCCTCACCATATCGGCATCTCTTGAACCTGCAAAACTATGGAAAGCATCTATGCCAGTTGCTGTTCCAGCAGAAACCGTTGCACCATGGTAGCTACGGCTTATCGATAAGATTTTTTTCTTTGTTGGACGACCTTTTAAATTCCAATAAAAACGTGCTAATTTAAAAGCCGTATCGTTTGATTCCGACCCACCGGATGTGAAAAAGATAGCACTTAAATCACCAGGTGCAACGGAAACTACTTTTTCGGCCAAGCGAACAGCTTTTTCATTTGAGTAGCCATAGAATGAAGAACTGTAAGCAAGAGTAGACATCTGGTCATATGAAGCCTGCGCAAGTTCCTTGTTTCCATGTCCTAAATTTACATTCCAAAGCATGGAAGCGCCATCAATATATGTATCACCTTTAATGTCTGTTACACGGATCCCATTTCCTTCTTGAAAAATTATTTTCGGGCCATTTTCAATAAACAATTTAGGTACAGTCGTTGGATGAAGATAATGTTTTTTGTCTAATTCAATTAATTTTTCGATTTTCGACTCGGTTTTAGAAACAACCATGTTCCATACCTCCCAATGTAATAACTATTTAAAATCCCTAAAATGAAACACTTTCACTATTAACCTAGTATATTGAGAATAAATAAGGAATAATTCCTTAAATAAAATATATATCATACTTAGACTATTGTCAATAATCTGAATAATCAATCTAGTTGTTTTTTTATATTTTTATTCCATTGGAAAAGAAGATTCGAGATCTTTACCTTTATTGTCACCTCTTGTTCCAACTAGTTCTTCTACTTCTAAACGGTTAATTTTTATATTTAAATATCCAAAAGCGATAGCTACAAAAGTACTAATATAGCAAAAGAATGCATACGGAGCATATTCAATTGGAGAAACACCTAGAACAGAAAACATAAAAATACCACAAGTGGTCCATGGGATAAGACTTGCTGTCACTGTTCCGCAATCTTCCAATGTACGTCCGAGCAATTTCGGATGCAGCCCCCGTTTTTTATATTCATTCAAATACATGCGTCCAGGGATAATAACGGACATGAATTGGTCACACCCTACGATGTTTGAAGCGATACACGTACCAGCAGTCGCTGTGATTAAACTGCCTGTCCGTTTTACTTTCCGAAGCAGCGACCCAAGAAGAGTTTCCAATATTTTTGCTTTTTCGAGAATAGCGCCAAATGATAGAGCAATAAGGATTAAAGAAACCGTATACATCATATCTTGAATCCCACCTTGGTTTAACAATTCATCCGTGACTTTGTAACCCGTTTCGGCAGTATAACCATTATTCATGATGTTAATCATATTACCTAACGAAGTTTTTTGGACAAATAGGGAACAAGCCCCACCAATAAGGACCCCGACAGTCAAGCCAGGAATGGCCGGTATCTTCAAAATGAAAATTAGCGCAATAAATAGTAACGGAATTAATAAAAACGGCGAGATAACAAATTGATCTGAAAGAATTCCTTGAATCTTTTCAGCCTGTGACAAATCTGCACCTTCCCCACGAAATTTAAACCCGAGAAATGCATACAACATTAGCGATATAATAAGTGTGGGGAATGTAGTGTTCATTAAGTTCCTAATGTGTTCAAAAAGGTCTACACCCACAACCGCCGAGGTGAAGTTCGTCACATCCGATAAAGGACTCATCTTATCACCAAAATAAACACCCGATACGACTGCACCAGCAACCATCGGTAATGGAACACCCAAGCCATGCCCAATTCCCATTAACGCGACTCCAATCGTACCAGCAGCAAACCAGGCATTTCCAGCGATGCTGACAAGAACAGAAATGATGCAGGCTGTAACAAGAAAATACGTTGGAGATACAACCCCTAATCCATAATAAACCATCGATGGCACAATTCCAGATGCCATCCAAGCTCCAATGAAGGCCCCAATTATCACTAGTATCAGTAAGGCTTTGATTGATACACTAATTGTTTTTACTAAGTGTTCTTCAATTGAATGCCAATTATGACCAAGCTTCAAAGCGACGATCACTGCAACGACCGTACTTATTAAAAGGGGTACATGTGGATCAGCACCATAAACACCAATTCCAATTGCCAGGGCACATGCCATAAACACGATTGGTATTAAAGCAAGCCATTTAGAAGGGGTTTTTACCACATTCACATTGTTATCCTGTTTCACTCATTTTCACTCCCCGTTTACTTTTTAACTCCAAGTTTCGATCACTATCTAAGAATTTTTTAAAATTTGATAGCGCTTACAATCTTAAGCGGTTAAAATGAGCGTTTGTCAGTTAAAAATGCCATTAATCAATCCCCCTGACTTTTTTAAATTGGCTTTTGTAATTAAAAAGCTACCATAATAGAATTTAACTCTATTTAATCTCTAAAGCCATACTTATTTATCCGATTATGAAATTTCCATATTGTTTTGCACTCTCATGAATTAAGAAGATCGATAAACCGACAAATATACTTATTTCATAAGTTAATTCCTCTATCCATCAAATATAGGAACAGCTGAGAGTTAGCAATCATTCGGAAATGAATGGATGTCAATCCTGGATTAGTCTAAATCTATCAGTGCAGCACCAGCAATCCCCGGTTCGGTCATTTCGAAAGGGTTTAAAATCAGATCTGGTTCTTACTCTGTTAGAGCAAAATTCACGAACGGATTTTCCATTTTCGATGCTTCTTTCGCGATACGTGCTGCAATCTCATATCCAATATGGGGATTTACTGCGGTAAAAATGCCTACACTTTTTTCTACATACCCTTTAAGGCGATCTTCATTTGCCACAATACCTGAAAGACAATATCCGGTAAATACACGGAACCCATTATTCATCACACTGATTGATTGGAGCATTTTATTCAAATTGGCCAGCTTCTAAAGCAAGACAGATGGTATGATCTTCCTGGAAGCTATTCCTTAAACATGCTGATACCACCTTGTCCCATAATTAAAAAATAGAGGGCAAACTCTATCATTTTCCGTAAAAGGTAACGTACGGAGCAATATTTCTAGAAAAAAACAGCAAGGAGCTTATTTATTCAAAAATGTAAATATCCTTCATGAAAAATTGGAGCCATCATGTTAAGCTGGCTATACTATTTAAAAACTTGGACTCATAAACTGTGGAATTCTACGTCAATTCCCGATCAATGTTCATAATTCCCTGCAAAATTAAGTTACCGGCTTTTTCAATATCCTTAGGCAGACTGTATTCTTCTGGGCAATGACTCTTCCCATCAATGCTTTTCACGAAGACCATGGCTGATTTTGTAATCATTGCCATATGAGCTGCATCATGTATTGCCATACTGGGGAACGTCATAAAAGGTTCTTCCATCTCCTGAGCCGTGCTTAGTAATATATGAACAATATCCTCATCTAAAACAACTGGTTTTTGATCAAGAAAAACCTGATGCTGAATGTCCACCTTTCTTTTCCTGGCGATTTCTTCCCAAGCGCCCTGTATTACGTTGATCTTATGTTGAATTCCCTCTTCTGTTTCTCCTCTGACTTCATAGATAAAATCAACTCGTCCTGGAATAATATTTGCCGCATTCGGAAAAACAGTCAATTTGCCGACTGTTCCAACTACACTGCTGCTGCTTTCTTGGCAATGACGTTCCACTTCTAGGATCATTTCAGCTACAGCAGTTAATGCATCCTTCCGATGTTCCATCATTGTCGTACCGGAGTGATTAGACTGCCCGATAACCCTTACTTTACTTCGATAAGTTCCGACAACTCTGTTGATGACCGCCATGGATATATTTTTACTTTCCAACCGCTGTCCCTGCTCAATGTGCAGTTCAATAAAAGCCCTTTTGTCTTTTCCCATTTCCTTCATCATTGGGAATTTATCAAGGCCTCCCCCAGCTTTAATCAGTTCATCACTAAGCCGGGCACCTGTGGAATCAAAGACATCTTTCAGCATCTCGATTTTCAAGCGGCCGACGAAAGAACGGCTTCCGAACGTTGATAAGTTAAAATCATTAGATTCTTCAGCCGTAAATGAAACGATCTCCAAGTCATGGTCAAGAATCACGTTATTTTCAATTATTGTTTTAATAATTTCTTTCGCCATAATAACACCTAACGGGCCATCATACTTGCCTCCATTCGGAACGGAATCAAGGTGTGAACCAATGACAATACTGCCTTGTTTTTTTCCATTCCCCTTGTGCCTTCCCCAAATATTAGCGGCCCCGTCAATAGTGACCTTTAAATCCATATCCTCTAATTCCTTAATAAACCTTGCACGCACTTCATGATCGGCTTGTGAAAAACTGGGCCTTGTCACTCCTCCTTGATCATTTTTTCCGTATTCAGCATACTCCTTGATGTCCGACAATAATCGGTCAATATTGATTTTCATAGCTGTTCACTGCCACCTTTCCCCTAGGAACTCCAAACTGGTTAGCGTTACCTTTTATTCGTCACCTTTTACCCCATAGGAAGGTGCGAGATCCGGCTCAATTGCCCTAGATTTATAATTTTCTGCTTGCGGACTATAAATCTCCCATAGTTTTTTCAAATCATTTAGTGGATCATCGCTATAATCAACACGCAGATCTACATAAGCAAACGGAGTATCCGGATGATAGACCAAGAGTGCAATAGAATGTTCTTGATCAAGCTCCCCCCCCATGTTAAAACCGAGTTCAAGAGCTGAAATTAACCGCTCAGGTAAAGAAAGGTCCTTCCGTTCAAGAAAATGTTGGCCCATTGCTTTTGGGATTTCTGGATTGCTTAACAGGTTACCTATGCTGGCAACATTATCTGCATAATAGTCCCCGTGTACTCCAAGCGCTTTTTCACCTGTAAACACGCTTGATTCCCCGTTGGCATCGACAACAGCCAGCTGTCTAAAATCAGGAAAGTCTGAGGCAGCAACCATTGTCCGAATTGACGCTTGGGCGCTGTAACCTTTTTCCAAAGCTGAAAGTCCTATGTCCGCTAGTCTGGGATCTGTGACATTTTGCGTCAGGATGACACCTATATTTGATTTGACCCAGGGACATCTTGCCCCAACAGCGGGGCTGCTGGAAGTGACAATAGCTCCTAAAGCTCCTGTTGAAGAGCAACGTCCTGCCACGGAAAACGTACTTGTAATGTTCATTTTTAATCCTCCCTTGAGAAAATAAGGAGCAACAAACATGATTCTTTTCAATAGTTGTTGCTCCATTCGTTTAATTTATATTCGTCATATCCCCTTATTCCTTACTGCTAATAATTGCTTCGACGTCTATTTCCACCAGCATTTCAGGAAGAGCCAGCCCATTGACGACAAGTCCTGTACTAACTGGATATACGCCTTTAAAATGCTTAGCAATAACAGCGTAGGCTTCTTTTCGATAGGAACGATCAGTAACATAAGTTGTGAGTTTGCAAACGTCTTCCATTTTCCCCCCTGCTTCTTCAAGCAACTGCTTGATGCAGCGACAAGCATTCTCTGTCTGTTCAGTAACATCATTCTCCCCGTGAAAATTACCTTCCAGATCAAATGCAGTTTGCCCTCTCATAAAAATACGGTTTCCAGCACGAACAACCATAGAAAACTCATTTGCTACGTGATGAGATTCCTCCCCCATATCAGCTGGATAAAATTTATTCGTTTCAAATTTACGGTATCTTTTAATTTCCATTTTCTTAATTCTCCCTTGCTTCTTATTATATTAATGAATTTCCAACCTATTTTTTCTGGCATATGGGTTCTCACACATTGAAATCATCGTAAAACACTCGGCCCCTAGCAGCTTTTTTGCCTGAGGGTAGTTTCCTTGTTGCAAAAGCTTGCGAATGCGTGAAGAAGAGATCATTTCACCTCGTTCACATGTCAGGGGCTTTACCACTTCTACTTTAAAATAGCGGCGTAATACTTCGATAGTGCCCTTTCTATTTTTTCCGAATAAGAAGTTAGGGCCTTCCCAGATTTCAATGGGATTTATTTCTTTTAATTCTTCAATGAATACCGGAACTTCCTTTTGAGTAAACGCTTCATCAAATGGACCGACTATTACATGGTCAACTCCTAGCATTTCGAGGCGCTGAAGCTTCTCTTCCACTGACATTAACAGTTGGCAGCCTTTAAAAAAGACTTTTGGAGGAGGATCAAAAGTATATACAACCAAAGGAACTCCAAGCTTCATGGCCCGTTCTTTTGCCTTTAATAGCAATGCTTGATGCCCCCTGTGGATGCCGTCGAGTGCACCAATCGATAGAACCGATGCAGAAAGCTGTAAAGTACCTTGTGTATGTATTTCCAATGAAAACTTCCCCTTTCTATATTCAAGATTACTGATTAGTAACAGTAATAGCTGATTTTAAATCCGCTGCTTTACGAACCATTTCGCGCTGTGCTTCCATATCGAAGCTATTGAAAACTGACATCTGTTGAGCAAATGGAGGACTTTGAGCAAACAATTCAAAGGTAGTTCTATGTCCTGCATAAGAAGAATTCAAGAGGTCTCTCGCAAAGTATAGTAATTTTCCTCTTTCTTTCGCGCTCCACTCACCAACGGAATAGTACTTATCCACATATTCTTGAATCGCTGGATCTGCAAACGTTTCGGAATCTGGTGTAACGGCTAGTTGCCCTCCTACGAGTTCCCTTGTTAAATGCGCCATCGCCGGGAAATTAGATAGTGCAAATACACGGCCAGTGTAAAGAAGAGATTGGTTTGGCATCATTAAACCGCCGGGGCTGACTTCCGCATTTGCAACAGCAGCTGTTAAATGAGCATTAATTCCTTCACGATAATTAATAAGCTGAGATATTTTTTCCCTTACTGCCTGCAGCTTTGTCAGACCTGTTTGTTCAACGTTCAATAAAGCCGTTCCTAGCAAATAATCTGCTCTGCGCAATACTCTAAGGACGTAGTTAAAAGCAGAATACCGATGCAGTGTGGAACGAATGTACGCAGCAGAGGCCAAAGAACGATGGAACAAAACGTTTTCCCATGGAATAAGTACGTTATCGAATATTAGCAATGTATCAATTTCTTCAAATTTTGTAGAAATCGGATAATCTGTATCATTTTTTCCTGTCCCGAGGGACGTACGGCAAATGTGCTTTAATCCAGGAGCTCCCATATCAGCTATGAATCCACAAGCAAATGGCGCCATTGTTTCTTCACCGGCTTCCCAGTTCAAGATAGTCGGTTTAACGAATGCCTGGTGAGCATAAGCGGCAGCCGTTTCAAACTTCGCACCTTTTACGACAATTCCTTTATCGTTTTCTTCAACAACATGCAACAGGGTTCCGCCATCTTTTCCGCTAAAAAGTTTGCTTCGGTCACCTTTTGGATCCGTATTAGCGGAAACATGGAACAAGTCTTCCCTTGCCACTCGATCGATATGATTCGCAATATTTTTCGCATAAGTAGGGTTAATTTCATTTAATTTATCCTGCGCGTCATATAAGGACCACATTTCACCTATCGTTTCATCACCAACACGGTATACAACTCCGCCAAGATCATCAAGCACAGTTTCCACGTGATTGCGGATTCCAGTTAAATCTTCTTTAGTCTTTGGAGCTTTATACGCTCGGGAAACGACTTCGCCATCTTCCAATCGAGTTGTTAACTTCTCCTTGTTTTCAGGTTCAAAGGCCATGTCATACATTCTTGCTTTCACATCAACTATCGGTTTAAACGATGGGTGTTCAGCTACATTTGTGACCCTTTCCCCATCGATGAATACTTCCCTGCCGTCATTCAATGATTCACGATATTGCTTACCAGTCATTAAAGCCATACTATTTCCTCCTTTTAGATGATTTGTTATCTAATTTTCATTTTGAAAGGACTTAGACAAACAGCTTGTTTTACCTTCAGTTTTAAGCTTTCTTGAACGAACCAAATTCTCCTTTGAAATACACGAGCGGATCCCCTATGAGTGCATGGGCTTTTTGAACCTCCGCCAGAAAGACGGAATGAGTACCTCCTGTTACTTCTTCGACCACCCGGCATTCAATCTGGGCAAGTGTGTTGTTTAAAACAGGGTTACCAAGTTCGCCATAGGACATTTCCACACCTTTGAACTTCTCAGTGTTCGACCTGGCAAACTGCATCGCAAGCTCCCCCTGGTTTTCAGCAAGAATGTTTACAGTAAATGAACCTTCTTTCGAAATAGCATGGCATGTACCTGTATTTTTATTGGCACATACAAGTAGCATTGGAGGCTCAAGAGACACGGAACTAACTGCACTGGCAGTAATCCCATAATCTATTTCACTTTCCCTTACTGTAATTATCGATACTCCACTGGTGAAATGACTAATTACATTTCTAAATGATTCAGGACTCACTAACTGTAACGATTGATTATCTCGAGAAGAGATATTACTCATATAAAATGCATCCCCCTTTTTTATTTAAGGAATTATTCTTAATGTGTTCCTTAAATAAATCATAAAAAAAATCCAGCGGATTGTCAACTGAATTTTCTAACAATTCTTATTATTTTATTTTTCTTGATCATCTATTAAAGGTCCGTTTCTTTTAAAGGAAGAAATACTGCTTGTTGCAATAGAGCAATTCATTCAACATATATACTAATGTTTACTATAATTGTTATAATCGATTAGAGAATATCCGAAAAGAAAACTTAAGATTAGTAAGCAAAACTGAAGGAACTAATCAATTAATTAATATATTTCCCTAAATAATACATAATGTTTTTGGAAAATTTGCAAGTTATTCTATTAGGTGGTGTTCGACTATGAAAATAAAAGCCGGAATTGTTGGTCCAAGTGACTATGTACAGATTATATGCGATATTGCAAAAGAATACTCCGACAGACTGTACCCGATTCCATTTGGATATCAAAATGCTGAAGAGGCGACAAATATCGTGAAACAAAATCAACAGTTGGTCGACCTTTGGATTTTTGCAGGCCCAGCCCTCTATCCTTTTGTAGAAAAAAGCGGTTCCAAACAACCTTTTTTTTATCTTAACTTAGATGGGGCAAGCTTAACAAAAACGTTGGTGGAAGTGGGTTATAAAGATTCTAAAAGCCTCAATCGGATGAGTATTGATTTGCTTAAAGAAAGTGATGTATATGAGACATATCATGATCTCGGCATTTCATATGAAGATATTCATGTTCATGAATATCTTCATGATACTTCTCTCCAGGATCTTCTTTCATTTCATCAAAAACTATTTAAAGAGGGACAAGTTGATATTTGCATTACCTGTCTATACTTTGTATACGAACAATTGAGGTTACAAGGGATTCCTGTGTATCGAGTAACCCCTACACGCAGCAACATACGTGAAACGCTAAAAACAGCGATTCAAAAATGGGAAACCCTTCATTTTAAACAATCACAAATTGCTGCTATATTTATCAAAGTAGAGAACATGGATACAAACATGAATCACCACACCATTTCCTACGATCTACATCGCTTGAACTTAAAAGTACAAGATGCTGTATTAAACTTTTCCGAATCAATTTTCGGCACTTTTGTACCTCTTGGGGTTGGAACATTTGTGGTTTTCTCCACGAGAGGTTCCATAAAAGAAACAGGGCAACAAATTGGAGATCTTCTGGAAAAATTAGCTCTAATTTCGGAATTACCATCGAACGTTGGGATCGGCTATGGAGAAACTGCACTGGCTGCGGAGGAAAATGCAAGACTCGCATTAAATCATGCACAAAATTACGATTCTTTTTGTGCATTCCTTGTTGATGATAGAGGGATTATTGAAGGTCCTCTTAAAGAACAAGAAAGCATTTCTTTTGGCTATCGAACGGAGAATAAGGAAATAAGTGAAAAACTTAAACAGTGTGGCGTCACTATTACAACACTTAACAAGATTTTGTCTGTACAAAAAAGAACAGGGAACCACTCTATAACAGCATCAATTCTTGCAGAATGGTTAAAAATGACACCCCGGAACGCACGGCGAATTCTTAATGGTTTAGTCGAGCAGGAGATTGCCGAAATAATTGGTGAAGAAGCACCTACAGCTAAAGGAAGACCTAGAAAGATATATCGAGTTAATAGTGAATTGGAGACTAAAACGGAATAGACCGATTAAAAGTAGAGGACACTAAATTCCTAAGTGTGGAATTCCCACATCTCACATTTCAAATTAGATTAGGAGCAAAATGCTCCTTTCAAAGGGTAATTCGGAAGTTTTGTGTGTTGTATTTTTACAGATTCAGGAAATCTTGTAGATAAACCCTACCATTAACAAAACGCCATTTAGAGCGTTTCAGCCTGTAGGCGAACTCGATGAAAATCGAGTTTGTCTACAGTTTTTTAACGGTTTGTCCAATTTGAACGTTGCCTCCAGGCACTCGCTTTCCGCGTGCGATCCAATCAACTTTGTTTTAACTTTTAGATAGACCCACTTTTGTCTACAGTTTTAAATGCCATTTAGGGCGTTTAAAATTACCTACTGGGTTTTGGTAGGTAAAAACAACTTAATCCCCCCACCTATCTAATTCCGATTATCTTTTAAAGTTGATAGTTTAGGGTAGCCAAATAATGTCATGTTCGCAAAGTTTGTCCAAAATAAGAAAAAGCAAATGTATTTGCTCTTTCCGACTCAAAGACATTATAATAAATCGCTAGCTATTGGCAGCTTTCCTATTATGCTTACTACCATAAAAGACTAACTGTTTTCCTTCCTGTTCTTCCATTTTAAATCCACGCCAACCTTTTGCAATAATTCCTTGCTGGGATGCTATATCATTCATCTCAATGATCTGGATTTCCTGCCATGGAGATGCGTCCACTACAGACAATTCCTTGACAAATATATAACGTAATTGCCTTCCATATTTCTCTTTTAACGCCACAATCTCCATTCCTTGGGCAAATTTATCTTTTAAACTGGGAATGTTAAAAGGCGCAACTGTACAGCATACATATCTGTAAGGCGACTCCTGCTTGTTCAACTCCTTCATGATCAACGTTGCAAGTGTCTGTTGCAGTTTGTTTCCCCTGTATGCAGGCAGTACGTTTGAAATTTCCTGATAAATCACTTCCGACAGCTCGTATTCCATCATTCCGAAATCTCTCCCTAGATGTTCCTCATCAATAGGCGGAGCTAGCAACGCCCGGAATGCAATGAGTTCCTCACCAACGAATGCTCCAATCATGAGCCCATTTCCTTCTAGAATATATTGAAACTCTTCCTTAGTAAGCGGTTGAAGTACACCTTTATCGGTCAAATGGTGAACGACCTGTTCTTGAACTTGCAAAATATCGGTTAAATCCTCCAACACTAATTTTCTGACCTCATAGCATTTATGATTTTTATCCTTACTGATGGTACCCTCATAAATCAATTCCAAAGTTGCTCCCCCTTTTATTGAATGACATCCTGAAAAACTGTTAAATCAACTAGCGTTTCTTCATTAATCGCTACACCTAATCCTGGTTTTTCAGTCAACCTAATATATGGTACATCATAATAAAGATTCCCTACATCCCTGAAGAATTTCAATGGACCAGTGAGTTCCACGCTTGTGATCACCTTTTTTGAAAATGCGACATGGAAGCCAGCTGCAGAACCAATGGATGATTCTACCATCGAGCCAATCTGACATTCTAACCCAGCAAGCTCTGCTTGGTGGGCTAGCTTTATTGCCGGATATATACCACCGCATTTCATCAATTTAATATTCACTTTATCGGCTGCTCTTTTCTGGATAATTTCGCGCATTTCCCGTGGGCCTTTTAATCCCTCATCAATCATCAGCGGAATCGTAGACTTCGATTTTATTTCAACCATCCCATCGATGTCATCGGCAGCTACCGGTTGTTCAAGCCAATCAAGCTGGCATTCACGCAATTGATCAATCGCTACAAGAGTTACCGCACTGTTCCGCCATCCTTGATTAACATCTGCACGTATAGCGATATTATCACCTACACGGTCTCGGACAGCTTGAATGCGTGCCACATCTTCACTGACATTGGTGCCAACCTTCATTTTAAATGACTGATAGCCCTGCTCGACCATAACTGCCGCTTCTTCGGCCATTTTTTCAGGAGGGGCTATACTTAAGACATGGGTAATTGGGAACTCATCATGATAACGTCCCCCGATTAACTGGTAGACTGGCTGCCCCAGCTTCTTTCCCATGATATCAAAGCAAGCAATGTCAATGGCCGCCTTAGCTGTAGGAGCTCCATAAATCGCTTTGTCCATCAAATCATGAAGCCTTTCGATTTCAAATGGATTCTTGCCTAACAGTATGGGTCCCAACGTATTTTTCAACACTTGGTAGGTCCCTTCCAGAATCTCACCAGTCACATGTTCGTCTGCCACACCTTCCCCGTACCCAACAAACCCTTCATCCGTCTCTATTTTGACAATGATCGATGGCATAAATTCGTAAGTATGATAACTAACCACAAAGGGCTCTTTAAGAGGCAGATGGATTGCATAAAGGTGGATCGCTGTAATTTTCATTTCTAATACTCCCTTTCGATTCACAAGATTGTACGAGTTTGATATAGTTGTCGTTAATAAACCGTTATTTAAGAATACATTAGCTGTTTCACTTGGAGGTTAACAATGAATACAAGAATTGCTGTCATTGGTTCCACTGAATTTATCGAAAGAATTGAATCCATCACATCCGAAATTGCTGAAATTGATTTCGACGCCTATGTATATGAGAAACCTACTGAGGCTGGTATGCTTGTTAAGAAACTCAAGCCGTGTGATGCTGTGTTGTTCTCCGGGGCGTTGCCGTACTACTTTTCAAAAAAATATCATGAGCACCTTCCAATTCCTTCTTTTTATTTAGCACAAGATGAAATGTCGATCGCTTCTTCCTTACTATCCGTGCTTTATCATAAAAAAATCTCTCCTCATCGAATTTCCGTCGATGTTAGCAACGCCTTGATCGTAAAGAACGTATTAACTGACCTCGAAATCGAGATGGACCCGAGCTATATCATGGATTATCAGGAGATGCTGAATGACTCATTTGATATTTCACTGATCACTTCTTACCATCATGAACTTTGGAAGGAGGGTTTCATAGATCTTGCATTAACAAGCATCCATTCTGTATTTGATCAACTGCAACTTATTGGGGTACCTGCCATGCGCATGGTTGATCCTCGAAGCTCCATCTTTAAAGCGCTGCAGGATATTAAAGCCAATACAGAACTAATTAAAAGCAGATCTTCACAGATTGCCGTTTGCTATGTCATATCGGATGAAGCGAACGCTCATGAACTGGTAGATGGTTTAGCACATGAAATACAAGCCTCGGTCCAGCTTCTTGAAGACTTCCACTTCATCCTGTACAGCACTCGTGGTGAAATCGAATCGTTGATAAAGAAAAACGGCCTGAATTATTTTTTTGACAAATTCAAGAAGAAAAGTAAAGTTGGTTTCGGATATGGTTCAACCATTATGGATGCAGATCGTCATGCAAAGATTGCCCTCGGATTTGCTGAAAAACATAGTGAGTACAAATGCGGATACATTCTCACGGAAGACAAAGATTTGCTTGGACCGTTTCCACAGCAAACCAAACAGCAACGCTTGAAAAACGATCATCCCGAACTACTTCAGGTTGCCAAACAGACAAAATTGAGTCCTGCAAACATATCTAAAATCATCCAGTTTAGTCATTCCCGCCAATCCGTCCAATTCACAGCTGCTGAACTAGAGGATTATTTACAGGTGACCCGTCGTACTACAGAAAGAATTTTAAAAAAGCTATCCGATCATGGGCATGTCACCATCGTCGGCGAAGAAATGACCTATTCGAAGGGACGCCCCAGAGCTGTTTATGAACTTAATTTGCCAGTATACTAGATTTAAATGTAAAGAAAGGTTCTTTTGGAGGGAACCTTTCTTCGCTAGAGGTCTCTTGCTTTATTGCAGGTCATATTTAAAATTTGGCAAGTTTTTCATATAGGTAAAGTTGCTTCCTCTTCTTTCTTGATATTCTGAATTTCGGCTTCTGTCAATTTCGTAATGGTAAAGCCAGTCATCGCATAAATGATAGAAATAACTGGGATGATAAAATTCAGAATCGCATATGGTGCATAATCGAATGCATGCACACCAAGTGTTGCAAGGATAAATACTCCGCAAGTATTCCAAGGAACAAAAACTGAAGTCAATGTTCCGCCATCCTCAAGTGCACGGGATAGGTTCTTCGAGTGAAGTCCTTTATCTCGGTAAGCTTTTACATACATACGTGAAGGAATGACGATGGAAATATATTGTTCTGAGCATGTTACATTCGTCGCAAAGCATGATAAAACTGTTGACGCAACGACGCTTCTCGATGTTTTTGCGAATTTTAATATTTGCTTTACGATCGCTTGAAGCATGCCTGTGTTTTCAAGGATTCCGCCAAATGTCATTGCAACAATCGTCATGGACACGGTGTACATCATTGAATCCAATCCGCCGCCGTTAAACAGCTTGTCGACCATATTATTGCCCGTATCAATCACGAAGCCGCTTTGCAAAGCTGCTATTGCATCAGCCATATTGCCTCCTTGAATGAAAATTTGGGATAAGAAGCCGAGCAGGACCCCTATAATCAACGCTGGAATGGCTGGAACCTTTTTAGCAACTAGAATAATGACGATTAACGGAATGATCAATAGAAACGGAGAAATGACAAAGCTATCCTGCAAAACACGCATCGTTTGTTCAATATTCTCAGCATTCATATCTCCTTTACCAAAATCCTTCCCAAGAAAGGCGTAAATAACCAAGGCAATGATAAATCCTGGAATCGTCGTGTAAAGCATATGGCGAATATGCACGAATAAATCCGTCCCTGTCAGTCCGGATGCAAGATTGGTCGTGTCTGAAAGCGGTGACATTTTGTCACCAAAATATGAGCCTGAAATAATAGCCCCCGCAATCATTGGTGCTGGTATTCCCATACTTAGACCAATCCCCATCCCAGCAACACCGATTGTCCCCATCGTTGACCAAGAACTGCCGATTGCCAATGATACCACTGCACAAATAACCGAGATGCTAACAAGAAAAAATGAAGGAGTGAGGATTTCAAGACCATAATATATCATGGTCGCAACAATTCCTCCTCCCATCCAAGCCCCGATTGTCATCCCCACTAGAATAATGATGACGACTGCTGGCAGAGCGAGACGTATTCCCTTGTACATGGACTCTTCAATTTCATTCCACTTATATCCAGAACTCCAAGCAACAATAGCAGCAGCTGATGTGCCTACAATAAGCGGAATATGCGGACCTTGTTCCAGCCAGACCACCGTCATTGCCATCATTACAATCATGACGATGAGCGGTATCATTGCAACACCGAATGACATTTCTTTTTTCATAAAGCATCCCCTTTGTTATTAATTTTCATGACTCTATTATTTTGATGACTATTTAAAAACGAATGACATGTCGCTAAATAGCCGTTAATAGAATTATCATAATATTTCTACGAATAACAGTCAATTAATATTTTGAAAGTTAGCTCTCTTTAACAAACCATTAGAAATCCATTACAGTTACTAAAAAAACTACAGTAATAACTGTAGTTCCTCAAAGATTTCATTGCCATTTATTTTTCATCTCTAGTCCTTCCTCAAACGACAAAGATTTCTTAACTATTAATTTCAATGAATTACTCTTTAAATCCAATTCATAAGTATTTAAAACCCAAGGTAAACCTTCCATATTGTAATAATTCATTGTTTCTAACTCATTTTTCTCATTAAATCTTGGTGGTAAAGTATAGGACAAAGCACTCTTTACTGATACTATTTCTTCATTATCTACATAATACAGATATCCTACCTTTGTGTTACAGTCTAATTGATTTGAAACCATCACGATATCAGGATAAGATTTAGATTTTATAGGAAACACGTGAAAGTAGCTACTGTAATTCTACCCTATCTAAATTCGCGCCAGTTTGTTTGTCGATAGATAACTTGGCATCCTGCTTGTTCAGTTGACCGTTACAAATTCTGTTCTTTGGTCAAACCCCTCACGTACCCAAAAGCATTTATACTTTTGGAACAGTGCGATCATAGATTTTACAGGCATTTTCATACTGTCCCATTTGGAGTACCTTATTGGGATATTTTTTAGAATCTCTGAAAATATGTATAAGATTTTAATAGAGTGGATAAACTAATAAAAAATATTGGTAGATTATGGAGATAGATACTAAGAAGAAAAGAAAGAAATGTGGAGTGAAATCAATGAATGTATAACTCAAATAATTGACGAAAAACATGATTTATCTTTTCAGAAGAAAAGCAATGATAATTATATGAATCTATATATTCAAACGGCCGTATTACACACCTTATTTGGAATTTCAGATGAACTTCAGAAAATTGAAAGGAAATATACTTATAGTGATGTTCCTAAAGAACTCATGCGCTAAATTTAATTTTATGGTGGATTAGGATAAAAAATAAAAAACTCCCCAAAGGGAGCCTTTCTAAATATCAAAACAAAATCTAATTTTTCCTAATCCACATTTTTCTTACACAGCTAAATCTCACAATGTAATATCGGTCATTCTCGACTCCAACAATTCTGCCCATTTTATAACTGTTCCATTTGTTCTTTACTTTTCCTACATTATCAAAAACCTCTACACGACTTGCATTAAATACATGGACTCCCTACGGAGTGAACGGATCTGTAATAGAATGCTTGGCAACCATATCTTGCTAGGCTCCATCATCAGTTAAAGCCGCTGAATAAGCTACTACATTGTTCCAAGATAATGTAGCCCCAGCTTCTACAAGGTTCGCTTCACTGGCAGTAGGTACTTTAACGGTCAAGGATAGACCGTAGGAACTGGGATTGGACCTCTAACGCGAGTTGCCATTATATATAACCTTCCATAAAAAAATTTCAGCATGGTCAATCTTTACCGTTTTCTTGGTTCTTCTTTTGGCTTGTTATCACATGACACCTGGCATTCCTATCAAAGAAAATATGACAGGGATAATAAATCAATAATGATAGGCAACTTTTATAGAATATTGAATTAATTCCTATCCAGAAAATTGATTTATGGAATTATACATGTGGTATCTCAGTAAAATAAATACTAAACTCAAATCAAGAATAGGAATCCTCCTATTACGACGTACTGTGTACCCATTCCTTATATAACTAATCCACCTACTGACGTGCCCGTTGTTACCCCTAAGTTACCAGATACTAAAAACAATCCATTTGAGAATTCAGGAGCTCCGGAGCTGCAGTCGTAATTGTATCTCTAGTCAATCACGTCATCACCATCCCATGAGAGGCGGCAACATAAGGATTCGCAAACTTGTTTCGATTTTCCGTCTTAAAGATTCATTTTCTTTAGAAAGCTGCACAACCGGTAGCTGTAAACTCTTCATAACCATCACCTCGTTTTCTTTTTATACACATGTTCAAAGAGCCTCAATGATTACTGAGATTCCTTGTCCTCCTCCAATACAGAGGGAGGCTAGTCCATACTTCTTTCCTCGATTCCTTAACTCTAGGGCCAAGGAATATATAATTCTAGCTCCACTAGCCCCAACTGGATGACCTAATGCGATTGCTCCACCATTGACGTTAACTTTTTCCCTTTTCAAACCAAGCTCTCTCTCTACTGCAAGATACTGGGCAGAGAATGCCTCATTGATTTCGAACAAATCGATATCTTCAATATTGAGTCCTACTTTCCGTAAAGCTAATTGACTAGCAGGAACTGGTCCAATGCCCATAATATTTGGGTCTACACCAGCAATCCCCCAGGATATAATTCTTGCCAATGGCTTCACATTGTGATTGGTTTGAAGGAAGGATTCACTTCCAAGTATTAAGGCAGCTGCCCCATCATTAATACCACTGGCATTACCTGCCGTTACGGTCCCATCCTTTTTAAAGGTTGGTTTCAGTTTCGCTAATCCTTCCATTGAAGTATTATGGCGAATATGTTCGTCTTCTAAAATGGTTATTTCCTTTCCTTTTTTGGTGAATATCGTGACAGGGGAAATCTCTTGTTGAAATCGCCCCGTCAGTTGGGCCTTTGCTGATTTTTGGTGTGATTTGACAGCCAAACTATCTTGATCGTCTCGGGTTAGTTCATATTTTTCAGCAAGAGTTTCCGCTGTTACTCCCATCCCGCACCCTATATATTCATCGCTCAAAGTCGCCCAAAGCATGTCGTCCATTTGTGGAGACTGTAAACCCGTACCAAAGCGGACATCTCGTAATACGTGAGGAGATTGGCTCATATTTTCGGTTCCCAAGGCTAGGGCGACTTCAGCATCCTTTAAAATGATCGACTGAGCTGCCGATACGACCGCTTGCAATCCAGAACCGCATAAACGATTGAGAGTTAAAGCGGGGCTCTCGATTGGAATCCCAGCTTTCAAAGCAATATGCCTGGATAAGTAGGAGGCATTTTTCGAAGTATGTATCACATTCCCTGCAAAAACATGCTCAACCTCTTCAACTGAAATATTACTTTTTTCAATGGCTCCTTTACTTGCGATCACTCCAAGATCGATGGCAGAAACATCCTTTAATACCCCTCCAAAACTTCCGAATGGCGTCCTAGCTCCACCTAAAATGTAAACATGACTCATAATTCATTCTCCTTTATTGAAGGTTGTTTGATTCGATTTAATGGATGGAAAACATCTTTTCCATTTCTTTATTTCACCCTCTAATTTTATACCATTATAAGGACTGGATTGAAAAAGTGCAGTCCTATAACCTTTAGTCCCCTTTTTTGATTTTGTTATTCCAAACAAAATATCTTCTGAAAAACTATGTAAGCTATTTGCCATCGTAAATCTATAAAGATAATACTTTTAAAAACTCCAACCCTTTCAAGGATAGAACTTTAATGCTATTTACACTTTTTGTTCGATAAGCTTTCGGGTATAGATGGTTACCCATTTCCTTGGCAGCAATCCCACAGATTTAGCCATGAGTTTATTTTTAAAGCCTGGAATGATCACCGTTTTATTCTTCATTAACCCTTCAAATCCGCACTTGGCAACAGCTTGCGGTTCAATTAAGTTCTTAATGAAAATTTTTGTTCTTGTTGAGGCCAAGCCTTGCGTGAGCGGCGTTTTGGTAGAAGGGGGACATAATACAGAAGCTTGAACTCCGGTTCCTTTAAGTTCTTCCGCAATTGCTTCCGTAAAGAATAAGACGTAAGATTTGCTGGCCCCATACATCGACATCCGTGGAGTTGGCTGAAAGGCCGCTGTTGAAGCCACGTTTAAAATTTTACCTTGCTTTCGTTTCACCATGTCATCCGCAATAAGTCTAGTTAAATACGTGAGCGAAATCATGTTGAGCTGCAGGTATTCCATTTCTTTTTGAATATCCAATTCCGTCATCAACCCTAATCCGCCAGCTCCAGCATTATTAATCAATATATCGATGTCGATTCTTTCGCTTTTCAAGTATCGATGCAAGCTCTCTACCGTTGTATGGCTACTCAAATCGCCGGCAAAAGTATTCACTTGCACGCCATATTCCTTTTTTAGACTCTCGGCTTGTTGTTCCAACAACGCCGAATCTCTGGCAACTAATACCAAGTTATAACAATGCTCTGCAAAAACTTTTGTGAATTCATATCCGATCCCTTTTGTAGCACCAGTAATCAAAACCGTCTTTGCTGTCATTAATCATTATCCCTCCCAGCATTATTATCTGTTAAATTTGAATATTAAAAATTTTGAAAACATTATCATGTTAATGATTATACTTATAAGTTTTAATAAAATAAAATTAAAAATATTAATTTGTAAATTATTATGATTAATATTAAAAATGAAAAAGCCAAGAAAAAAGAGAAGCCTCTTCGTCAAGTGGACGCCGGACTTCTCTTTTTTTTATTAATCAAATTATCAAAATTTAGTCACATCAATAGGTTCAATTCCTTCAGCCGCGCAATGTTCATAGT
>NZ_VHIK01000033.1:0-94048 GCF_006680105.1 Bacillus sp. B4EP4a | reverse complement strand
GCTCAATCTCACGAGTAAAACAGCTAAATTCACGAGTAATATGCGAACTATCGCCCGATCTCACATGGATTTCGCCTAAACTCACATATATATCGATCAAACTCTTGAATTTATCGCCCAAACTTTTGAATTTATCGATCAAACTTGCAAATTTATCGCTCAAACTTTCGTATATATCGCCAAAATATCCTTTTCAGGAAGAAAAATAAAATGAATTTCTAGAATTCTGAATGAAAATGATTTTTATTATCAATAATAAAAAGAAAGAAGGGTAACCAGTTGATGGTTACCCCCGATGATTTAAATTTCTGGATCAAATGTTTTGCAATCCGTTTCTTTGCTATTTGATGCTTGATTCCCTTTATGGCTTACAACATAAATAGCATCAGCACTGCATTTGTTTCCAGAATCCCAATATTTACAATTATTTACTTCACATAGAACATCTTTTGCCATCTTATCACACCTCCTCATTTGCTATCATTAACAAAGTTGGGGTTATTGATACTTTCCTTTTTCAGGTTTTTGTGTCTAATTTTAAGGAAAACGGAATTAAGGGCATTTTTTAACATTCGCAGCGAACAAAAATCCGGGCAGCTTCCGCCCGGATTTTTTATGCTCATGCTGATCTTTTCAGTAGTTCTGCTTGAGGGATTTTCCAAAGCTCCCGCCATTTTTTCAAGGCGGCAACCAGGATGATCAAGCCCAGGATTAGCATGGTGATCGATAATATTCCGTTCAAGATGCTGAATCCTGCAGAGTCCGGGTTCAGGTAAACGTTTCTGACCATCCAGTACCCTGCTACATTAACCGTTACATATAAGTAGGCAAGGGGTACGAGGCATGTCCACATATACCAGCGTTTGTCTGCAATTTTCATTACGACGGTCGCACCGATGATGAGTCCAATCGAGGCCATGAGCTGGTTGGATACGCCAAAGAGTGCCCAGATCGAACTAATGTCCCCAGAGTAAAGCAGGTATCCCCATATAAAGCAGGCTAACGCGCTGGCGAAGATGTTACCCGGCAGCCAGTCTACCCTTTTTAATGGTTTATAGAACTCCCCGAAGAAGTCCTGGATTAAGTAACGGGCAACACGTGTCCCTGAATCGATTGCGGTTAATATGAACACCGCCTCGAACATGATGACGAATTGGAAGAAAAATGAAGCTAGTTTGTCAAAGAAGGGAATTTCAGTAAAAATATAGGTCATTCCGACAGCAAGGGTAACTGCCCCGCCTGTCCGTCCTTCCAGGTTAATGCCGATTTCTTCACTAAGTTCGTTAAGGTGCACGGTTTCCATACCCAATGTTTGAAATACTTCAGGTGAAGAGTTAATCGCAAAATAATCCCCTGGCTGCAGCGAAACCGCAGCAATCAATGCCATGATGGCAACGACACATTCCACAAGCATCGCTCCGAAACCGACGGATTTGATATCACTCCAACGGTTTAACATTTTTGGAGTTGTGCCCGAGCCGACAAATGCATGGAATCCTGAAATCGCCCCACAAGCGATCGTTATTGAAATGAATGGCCAAACGGGTCCGGCTACAATCGGGCCCCCGCCATTAATGAATTCGGTAAACGCAGGAAACTGGATTTCTGGATTCACCACGAAAACGCCGATAATCAATGCGGCAAAAACACCGATTTTCATAAATGTACTCAAGTAATCACGAGGTGCCAGCAGCAGCCAAACAGGCAATGCGGCAGCGAAGAAAGCATAGATCGGCAAGATGATGGCAAGTGTGCTCGCCTCAAGTGTCAATAAGTCACCAAGTGCCGTTCCTTGAATGTTCGGACCAAGTAAAATAGCGGCCATGATAAGCGCAAACCCGACGATGGTCGCACCTTTCAGATTGCCGGTTTTTTTATGGTAAAGCCCAACACCCATGGCGATGGGAATGGTAATCCCGACTGCAAACGTCCCCCATGGATTATTTTCCAAAGCATGCAGAACGACCATTGAAAGTCCTGCCATCGTGATCGTAATGATAAAAAGCATCGCGAGTCCTGTACAGAAGCCTGCTACAGGTCCAAGTTCTTCTTTCGCAACTTCCGAAAGGGATTTGCCGTCTTTCCGCATCGACGCGAAAAGCACGACGGCATCATGGACGGCTCCCCCGATTACAGCCCCGATTAAAAGCCATAATAAACTTGGCAAATAGCCGAATTGTGCAGCAAGGATCGGACCCACCAAAGGACCGGCCGCTGCAATGGCTGCAAAATGGTGGCCGAATGCCACCCATTTATTTGTTGGAACATAATCTTTTCCATCTTCTAATTTATGGGCCGGAGTCGGCTTGGAATCATCGAGTTTTAATACTTTGAGTGCTATGAATGTCCCGTATAAACGGTAGGCAATCATTAATATACAAATGGAGCCTATGACAATTGTAACCGCATTCATATTTGAACCCCCTCTATTTCTTACATCGTAAAATGATGATATCACAATGAAAGCGGCTTCAATGGGTTTTCAAGTTATAATGCAGATATCGAGGGATGGACTGCAATATGAAGAAGGTAAAATGCAGAATTATGAAAATTTTTAAAAACCGATAAGCTGCCTTAGCTCCTTCACATATGTGCGGCTTACCGGAATGTTTGATCCGTCACTCATAATGAGATTATAAGTCGAGTTGAACCAAGGCTGTATTTCAGATATATGGATGACATTCACGATAAAACCGCGATGCACCCGTAAAAATGAGCGATTATCGAGCTTCCTTTCAAGCACGATGAGGGGCTCACCGATTTTATATTCATTTTCTTCGGTTTTAATGATCGTCTTTCCTTCCACGAGTCCTATGAACAAAATATTATCCCGGTCGATCAAAACGATCCGATCATCTATCGATACAGCCAATTTACCTGTCTGTTCCACCGCCGTACGGCTGGCCGGAGGTGCTGTCCTGGATTCGTCTTTCCCGATTTGCCGCTGCTTCATGAGCTTATCCAATGTTTGACGAATCCTTTTTTCATTAAATGGCTTTAATAGATAATCAAATGCATATAACTCGAAAGCTTGGAGGGCAAACTCATCATAAGCGGTCGCAAAAATGAGTGAAGGTGCAGGGTCAAGTTCCGCCAATTGCTTAGCCAAATGCAATCCATTGCCTTCTGCAAGCTCAATGTCCAAAAAGACAAGTTCAGGTTTAAGTCGGGAGATATCCCTCATGGCATCTTCTATCCCCTCGGCCTCTCCCACGACTTCGACTTGCCTGCTTCTCTTCAATAGATATTTCAATTCATCTCTTGCCAGTGGTTCATCCTCTACGATAAATGCTTTCATCATCGTTGACATATGCTCCTTTTTCGTTGAGTGGTATTGATATTTTCACTTGTGTTCCGTGCCCCGGTTCACTTGCGATCGAGAGGCTGGCCTGCTCTTTATAGATCCCTTCCAGCCGTTCACTGATATTATGAAGGGCCGTTCCTGTACCCTTAGTCGATTCTACAGCATGCTTACCCAATTCATCTATTCTCCCGCTTGAAATCCCTTTTCCGTTATCTTCCACAACAATGCGCATCGTATCGTCTTTAAAGTATGCGTGAATGATGATTTCACCTTTGCCTTTCACAGGTGGAAATGCATGGTGTACCGCATTCTCAACAAGTGGCTGTAATGTGAATGGAGGGATGAGAACTTCCTTAAGCCTTGGTTCGATTCGAAAGTTGATATGATATTTATCTGGAAAACGCGCCTGCTCCAGTGATAAATAAGCGTTAACATGCTCTAATTCCTTTTCCAGCGGCACAAGTATTTGTCGGGCACCTTGTAAATTAGAACGAAAGAAGGCACTGAGCTCCTGCAATAAATTTCTTGCCTTCTCGACATCCGTCCGGCATAGAACGGATATCGTATTGATTGCATTAAATAAAAAATGAGGATGGACCTGTGCCTGTAAGGCCTTAATTTCAGCATCCTTCAATAATTTCGTTTGCATTTCCGCTTTAGCGAGTTCCAATTGAGTGGAAAATAGTTTTGCCAACCCTTCAGCTAACTCTTGTTCCACTTGGCTTAATTTATCCGGATGCTTGAAATACATCTTCAAAGTCCCGACCGTTTTCTGTTGGACCTGCAACGGCAGGACCACTGCCGCCTGCAATGGGCATTGATCATGAAAACAATAAATGTCCTTTTTTGTTTTGGCCACGATGATTTTCCCTTGTTCAAGGGCTTTTTTCGTTAAGCCTGTCGCTATTCCAACCTTAGGGACATGGTGATCGGACGCAGCACCCACATGGGCAAGTACGCTATGTTCATTGGTAATGGCCACGGCATCGGCTTCAGTCAGCCCCAAGATGATTTGGGCTATTCGTTTGCATGAAGTTTGATTCAGACCTTGCCGGAAAAAGGGCAAAGTCTGATCCGCAATCAGGAACGCAAGATTGGTTTGTACGGCCCGCGTCCGTGCTTCGTCCCTCGTGATCGACTGAATGATGAGCATGAATAGTAAAGTCCCGAACCCGTTGATGATGATCATGGGCAGTCCGATTACTTGTACGAGCTCCCACGCCCTTTCAAATGGTTTGGCCGTCACCAGGATGATGCCCATTTGGATCGCTTCCAATGCCATGCAAATGGGAAGGGCAAACCAAGGAGTGATCGTCCCGTGCTTTCGCCGCCTTTTCCCCAAAAAACCCGATAAAACCCCAGCCAAAATCGCAGCGATCGCACAAGCCCCCGCCGTAAAACCCCCGAGAAAATAACGGTGAAGCCCCGAAATCAAACCTACTCCCAACCCAACAAATGGTCCTCCCAGCAAACCGCCGATAGCCACGCCCATAATCCTTGTGTTGGCAATCGCGTTATCGGGAGCAATCTCAGCATGCCAATTCCCCTCTGGCATGGCATGATTCCCGATTTCGATCCCTGTATAGTTACTAATGATGCCGAACGTCCCAAAAAGTGCGATAAACATGATTTTCTTTGACATGTCATGTTCATGGCCTATCATTTGCCGAAAGGGTTTCATATAGGAAAGCAGGAATGCGGCAATTACGATGATTCCCACTTTTTCAAACAGCGACGGTAATAAATCAACCAAAGCATTCACCCCATTTCTGGCTTTTTCATTCATCTTACACCAGCCATGAAATCCTTGTCGAATTTTGTTTTTACGATTAACACGAATAATCCAAGAACATGGAACCTCCATTTAACATTTAGGATATACGCCTTCAAATAGCATAGGGAACCATTAGATTGCTGTGGTTGGTTCAATCCCGTATAATCATTCAAAAAAAAGCCTATAAATACCAAGGCTTTTTAAATCACTGAATAGTTTATATAGAAACGTGTCAACATCCTCAGGTAGACATTTAACAAGTTTTTCATCATAGAAGGTCCTGACATATGAAAGCCAATCACCCCTGCATTTGTTGAGGATGAAAGGCAGTAATTGAATTTTTTTTACCATCCTTTGGTCGCCTTTGAAATGGAACGCTTTTTTTTCAATATTCCTATCACTAACAATAACACCGGGAGCAGAAAACAAATGGTTAAGGAAAATGGCGTCCATGCTTTTAAAGTAAAGTTTCGACTATTTACTGTATTTGGATGTGAAATGATGGAGAAGGCAAGAATGATAAATGCTAATGGGAAGTGAAGAATTTTGTGATTTTTTAATCCAAGTACTTGAGCTAACCCCAGAGACAGTCCATAATAACAAATCGTTAGCTTGAAATACACGGAAAGAATCCAAATGACGGCTACAATGACTTCAATACGTTCCAAAAAATTACCCACACTCAACCTCTTTCCTAATCTATAAGAAGGATAGTTTTGCAGTGCTGTTATATCAATACCCAATACGAGGATACTGAAAATAATCACCAAGAATAGAACGATGCCTCCTAATAATGCTCCCCGATAAAAGTTTTTTTTCATTTCATCCTTTTCATTTACAAATGGCATGATCATTAAAAGGAAAACGAGCTGTACATACGGGAGCGCTAAAATGTGATATGAGCCCTTAATAATTGGTTTCATGCCGTCGTCGTAAATAGGCTGTATATGTTCTAATTTGATCTCAGGGATAAGAAGTAAAAATAACATGAAAAGCATAAAAACTATCCAAGGGAAAAAGATTGATGCAGTTCGGCTGATGACCTCTAATCCTAAGCGTACACCGATTATGCTTGTCAATAAAAAAAGAACCATAATCATTTCGATAGGAGTTCCAACCAAAATTTGTGTCGTGGAAAAACTCCCTATTTCATACAATAAAGCAGACAAAAGGTATAAAATATAAAAAAGAAAGAGCAGTGCCGAGATTTTCCCAACCCATTTCCCCAATATTTCTTCATTAACTTCGACGTAAGTTTTAGATGGATAAATAGAGGCTAATTTATTATATAAGAATACAAAACACAAACTGATGAGCGTAGTTATGATATAGGAAATCCAGGCATCCTGCTTTGCTAACGTGACAAGTAGAGCAGGTACATTAAGAATCGAACCTCCTATCGTAAATATGATGACCAATATAAGAAATTCCCCGGAGCTAATTTTTCCTTTCTCGAGCATGATCAGTCCCCCCTAAGACAGAATCCGTTCCATGAAAGATGTGAAGGGATCATAAAATATTGTTATCCAGTCTAAGGGATTAGAAATGGTAGTATTTTTGATTAATAAAATACTCAAAGTCATGCCAACTAAAAGCAATAGAATATAAACGGAGATTTCCCTCCAGCATTTATTTTTAATAAGTTGAGGTAATTCGAAATATGAAATAACAGCTCCAGTAAACACTGTTCCAATCATTGCCCACATTGATTTTACTCCTCAGGTTATAATCTTTACTTTAACGGTCACATTCACTTCCAAATCTCGAATTGCTGTTCCCGCAGCCAGTTAGAACTATAGCAGGTAAGATGAATGTTACGGTTATGGTTTCACCTTGGATGCAAATATATCCATTTAAATAAAATAATTTGTAATGAAATAAAGGGCATGTTTTGAAAAAAGATTAATCAAAATATGCCCTTCTTACATTTAATAGAATTGCCCTAACTGCGCTTTCGAAATTATCTTTAGGGGACCCGAAAAGGTTAGTCATACCCCGGTATCATTTCTGAAACAGCAGTCGTCATTTTTGGAACCCACCATTTCAAAAAATAGTTTATTGTGAAACGAGGAGAGTAAGCAGGTTATTTCATTTTAGGAACAAGTATGAGGTATGAATATGGAATTGAAAAATCAAATCATTTATATCAGTAAAAAAGTATTGAACAGTATTAAGAATTTCAAATTCAATTTTGAGACTATTTTTTTTATCTTTGATAAAGAGCTAAATGTTTTATACTCAAAGAGTAATTTTGAAAAAAAAGATTTAAGTAAATTGATTATTAATGATTCTGTTGAAAATAACGCATTTGTTTTAAGTTCATTGCAAAATACTACTGTAAAAACTAAAAATCAAATCTTCGGGAAGGATTTTAGTGTTATATCTTCCCCGATTCATGAAATTAAAAATAAGGAATTGCAAGGTTATGTAGGTATAATCACAACGGATGATAGTGAAAATTTCAAAATGATTTCTGAAATGCTGGCCATTCAAATTTCCTACGAGTTACATGTGCATCGAGAGAAACTATTAATTGAAGAAATAATAAAAACAGACACATCATCTTTAATTACCAGGGACGATCAACATGCAGTTGAATTGCGAATCATAAAGAATATAACTCAAGGTCTCAGAGATAAAGAAATAGCTGACAATCTGCATATAAGTGTTTCTACAGTTCGTAATTATATAAATAAACTGTTTGAAGAATTGGATTTAACCTCCAGATCACAATTAATCTGCTTGTACTATGAAAATAAATTGTATGACATTCTTAATGAAATAAAGATAAAAAACGACTATTTAGAGGAATTATGATAAGAAGATTCAGATTTTTTTAGTCACTATGGTATTGATTGTTCCCCAATTGCATCATGAAACTACACACAAATAACAATTAAATCAAAATTTCATCCCATTTCTTTTCTGCGAAATGGGATTTTTTATGTTTACTCGAAATATGCTAGGTGTTAAAAAGGATAAAGCTTATATTATGTTAAAATTTAAAGGAATGGTAGTATATTTGTGCTTGATAAAAAGGTAATCATTATTCAATGAAGGCAACACAATGGCTGATGATATGCCTTCTGTTTAAGGAGAATAGGGCTGCACAGCACATAGATTAAAATAATATGGACTGAATTTCAGTTCAGGTTAATTTCAAGAGAAATTTTTTAAAGAATAAAGTAAATAGATGGAGGAGATTAATGTGTTGGTAGTTACCACAGAAAAAATTGAAGGTTACAAAATTGTAGAAGTAAAAGGACCCGCCTTTGGACTAATTGTAAGAAGCAGAGGGATCGGCGGCGATATCATGGCAGGGTTAAAATCCTTAGTAGGCGGAGAAATCAAGCAATATACAGCTATGCTTGAAGATTCAAGAAAGGAAGCTATGGACCGAATGATTAAAAATGCCAATCAAATGGGAGCAAACGCAATTGTAATGATGAGATATGATTCTGGGGAAATCGGTAAAAATATGAGTGAAATTGTTGCATATGGAACTGCCGTTATTGTGGAGGCAATATAATGAAATTCATCATAGGGTACTATATATTACAAATTGTTATAGTTATCTTATGCATTTTACTTGGATACTTTATCTATGATAAACGGTTTAAACGTAATCACGGTGTAAAAGTTCCTGATGGATTTCAATCGACAGATGAAATAAATATAGACCCTGTGACTGGAGAAAAAACAAGGGTGTATTATAATCCTAATACGGGTGAACGCTTTTATAAAAAAGAAAAATGATTATAAAAAGCCACGTTTTTGTATGAAACGTGGCTTTTTATTGTTTTTTATTTAAGCGATTTGATCTCAGTTTTTACCCATGAATGTTGATTTAAAGGGATTCATCTATTAATTCAGCATTAAGTTTTTAGCAAACTTCTGCGAAACAATAATGGACATGATGATGAAGTATCATTTGATTCGGTTTCAAGGGATTTTAATAACAAAGTTATTTTTGCATTACAGACTTATAGTGCCCGGGGATGCTTTTAGCTGAAATGGCCAATCTGTTCCAGCCGTTGATCGTGATGATGATGGTAACGAGATCGATATATTGTTTTTCATCAAAATGAAGGCGGACCCGCTCATACAGTTCATCAGGTACACCGTTTGCAGAAATGGCCGTGACCGCTTCCGTCAATTCCAGCGCTGCCCTTTCCGGTTCAGAATAGAATGGTGATTCACGCCAAGCACTCAAGCAGTAGATTCTTTGTTCCGTTTCACCCATTGCCCTGGCATCCTTTGTATGCATATCCAAGCAGTACGCACAGCCATTTATTTGAGACGCGCGAATTTTAATCAATTCGATTAATTTGCTATCGATTCCCGTTGTTTTCTTGTATTCCTCCAATTCCATCATTAATTTGACCACTTCCCGATTTGTCTTCATGTAGTTAATGCGTTGTTCCATGTCTATCTCCTCCATTAAATCTTTTTGGTTCCACTTATAAGACAAAATAGGGGTTTGATTTGTGACATACAAAAAAGAGAGCCCGTTATGAGCCCTCAGTCTACCCTATTAAGGAACAGGAATATGATTTAATTTATCGGGATTGGTAACAATAAAGATTTTTCGAATATTTTTTTGTTTTGAATCCAATTCAAAGCAGATGACTTTGACAGGCTTTCCTTCTTTCATTTGCAAAATTCCTTCCTGACCATTGACCATCACCGGAAGAAGTTCTCCTATGAAACCTCCTTTAGCAGTAACTCCTTTAAGAAAGGAGAATACGCGCTGTTTGTTTACAATCGGATTTAATGCAGAAAGCACTTTTCCTCCGCCGTCAGTAACAAGGACAACATCTTCTGTAAGGATATCCAAAAACTCCTCAAAGTTTCCTGTCGTAGATGCTTTTATGAATTTTTGTGCCAAAAGATCGACATGTTTCGTATCCTCCGGATGGACTGGCAGATCATTCTGTAATTTCCGCTTAGCCCGGCTGTAGATCTTTCTGCAGTTCACTTCATTCTTTTCCAGCATTCCGGCAATATCTTCATAGCTGTAAGCGAATGCTTCTCTAAGCACGAAAACCGCTCTTTCAACAGGTGAAAGCTGTTCCAGCAAAACGAGGAAGGCATACGCAACCGTTTCATCCGTTACAACCTTATCTAAAGGCTGTCCTGTTTCGTTTACACGGGGTTCAGGCAGCCAAGGTCCTGTGTAAACCTCTCTTCTCTTACGGGCTGAATTTAAAAAGTTCAGACAGCGATTTGTCGTCATTTTCGCAAGATATGCTTTCATGTCCTTAATTTGTTCGGTATCAAGCTTAAGCTGCAGGAATAAATCATGGACGATATCTTCTGCGTCGGTAACCGTTCCAAGCATCCGGTATGCGATGGAAAAAAGAAAAGGTTGATATGTCTTATATAATGTATCCAACTCCACTTGCTTCACCTATTTTCTATCGAATTCGTTTTTTGAGTTGTATGACCCTTTCCATAACTATTCTCTAAACCAATCATTTATCCTCCTTCACCCGGTTTAAAGCAGACAATCTACAACTTAAAAAGAACAGCCAAAGAGCTGCTCCCAGACTGTAGACAAAATCGATAATTATTCCCAATTTCGGATACTCATTTATCAAGGTGCTTCATACCATACGATATCATCAAACATTTTTACAACCCGCGGTATGAAGCCTTCTTCATAATCTTCCGGGTATTGAACTATCGCATAGTAAACGCGGTCGCCATGTTGAAAAACCGACACTGTACCCAATATTGAATAATTACTGCCCTTCTGACTAATGTCAAATTCGACCTCAGACCAATCAAATCGGTTAGGCGCATAATCAGATCGCTGTTCAATCTCAAAGTCGTTGCTTATCACAACTTCCCTCGCAAACTCTGCCTGTTCTTCTATTGTCGCATTCGTACCCTCACTTTTGGAAAATATCTGAACTTTGGCATCCTCATTTCTCTTGCCTGCAAAATTCGCAAAAACAATCATTGCATCTCCTTCACCAGAACTAGCCTCTTCAACAACCATGTCATCCACGATGTAGGTTGAGAATCCCAATGCCTGACTATGATGAAGCGTGAATTGGAATGATTCTTCCATACCTTCTAATATGATCATATCCGTTTTCGTATTTGGCCGATCTTTTGTCGGATCATCGACCGATTCACCTGGAGGATCTTCATCTTGCCCGTCGGTTTGCTTAGGATTATCATTTGGCTTTTCTGAAATTGGTGGAGATTCCTTATTTCCCTCCTGGACTCCTTTACAAGCACTAAGTCCTGTTACCAAAAAAACGGTTGCCAAAATCAACAATATCTTTTTCATTGGAACCCTCTTTTCATGTGTTTTAACAAATTATTATACGGCTCCATTTGTAAAAAAGTTACTCTATGCTTCTTTGCAAGTATCAGACTCTAGACTTAAAAATGATCGATACTTCACTCTTTCCGAAAAGAAAAAATATAAGAAATCGTGCATTTGGCTTTATTTTTTCTTTTATGAAATTGATTCATTTACTAATTTTAAGGAAAAACTACCCTTAAGTTAATAAGTCTCATTTCACAATAAGGCATTATTTAATATCTCTTTTTTCTATAACAAAGACGACGCTTTCCAGTTCAGGAAAAGCGCCCGATAAAGGAACAATCAAAATATGCAAAGTTAGTTGATTTCATTTGCATTGCCCAATAAGGTAGTGAACACAATTGAGGTCTCAATTAGGGAAGATTATTTCCGGCAAGCCCGTATTAATGTCGATGGCTTACGGATGCGTGAGGCGTTAACTGTTGAAAACGATGTATTAGAACAATTTTTTGATGTTGAACATGTTTTTGATTCCACACGACCAACAGCTAAATTACTTATTCCTTAAGGTGTAACTGTGCAATTCAAATTTAGGGATGGAAAAGGAATCCTTCGATGCGTCATATCTTTATTCAACTAAACTACTCGATAGATAGTTTGAATAAGGAGTACTTTTTAAAACCAATTTGAATGCATGATAATGTAAAGAATCGCACGTTCAAAAGGCCGCCAATTGGCGGCCTTCATAACTTCCCTTGCCTTAAATATACTAATTGAAAAATAAATGTTTATGTATCGTTTATGGTTAAGATCCAATGCTCTGTTCTACTGCAGTATCCCAACTAGGAAAATAATACAATGCATTTTTCATTAACTCCGGATCTGACTTCTTTACCTCTTTCTTTCGAGGTGGCTTCCCTTCTTTTTTTACTAATTCAGAAATTTGATTCACGACTTCTTCAACACTCATATTTACTTCCATCTTTGTTCCCTCCTTCTTGTTATTATTTATATATTTTCCCAATTGATGAAAAGTAATACAATTTTTCTTAAACTAAACAACCAGTTTAGTTTAAGAAGGGTATTTTTTTCTCTAATTTGAATGTATGATAATTGAAATGATCGTACAGACAAAAAGCCAACGAAATCGTTGGCTTTTTGTCTAAATAATTCACAAATGCTTTTCCAAGTTATCGTTAGATTCACCTATGGTTAATGTTAAATACTTTCTAGAGGTAACAAGATTAGTAAACCAAACATAAGGAAACCGAAGCAATAATAAATACCACTGCTATGCTATACCGCTGGCCCAGTATCCCCATATTTTTTTATTTTATTATAGGGATACGGATTATTGTCTTTAGTGCGCTCTTTATTTTTAAAATTTTTAGTAACTCAAAAGATGTAAAAAATTCATACAAATCAACGACACAAGAAATAGACTCCTTTAAGCCCCTAATAGTTTCGCAGCCTAATAATCGGTTTCAGTGATCCTCCATCATTCTATGTAAAGAATATGCTGCTCCCCTTCCTTCATATTAGCTCAGGAGTGTATCCAAGATTTTGCTTAAATCGGTTGTCATGATGAACTTCAATGGTTTGTAAGAAGCTTCGCATGGAGTTTGTCATATAGGCATCTTTACGGTGAATGAAGACAGTCGAGATATTGCCGTATTCTTCCGGAATTGCATGCACGTGCACTTTTTCAGTGGCTGTAAGGTGATTTACCGCTGATTGTGGTACGAGGGTAATGCCAAGGCCGAGTGTCACGCTGGTTAAGATCGTTTCCAATACATTGAACTCCATGATCCTTTTGGGCATCACTTCTTCTTCTTTCAGCCATTGTTCCAGTTTAGAGCGATAGCCACAACCCTGACTGAATACTAAAAATGGTTCTGTTATAATTTCTTCAAGGTTAAATGTTTCATTTCTTGTAACTAAAACAAGTTGTTCTGTACACACATCGTATGGCTGAATGAGCGGATGTTTAATCGGTCCTGTAACAAAAGCGCCATCCAGCCTATGTTCGATGACATCTTTAATTAAATCCTCGGTTATCCCCGCCTTTATGGATAAATCGACATTTGGATACTGTTTATAATAAGAGGCAAGAATCTTGGGGAGATCGCTGACCGTTTCAACTGTACCGATGTTCAATATCCCTGTAGGTGTTTCACTATCCAGGAATACTTGCTTGAGTTCTTCCACATCAAGCAAAATTTTGTTTACATACTCAAGCATTTTTCTAGCCTCTGCAGTTAAAGACATGCCACGTTTATGTCGATTGAATAAAGGCGTCCGTAACTCCTGCTCTAAATGCTTAATCCTAGCCGTTACATTGGATTGGACGTAATTCAATTCAACAGCCGCCTTACTTACGCTGCCATATTTAGCGACACACTGGAATATTTGCAAATCCCGCATTTCCATAAAAGTGCCCCCTTCCTCAACTATCATTAATAATGATGATTATATTCATTTTAAGTCATTTTACATGATAATGACTTTATCATAAGGTGTGTATAGGAATTTAATCAATCATTATTTTTGAGGGGAAGCTTTTATGAAAAAAAATCAAGTTTTTATCGGTGCACTTTTATGTTTGACAGCCAGCATTTCTTGGGGAGCGATGTTTCCAGTTGCAGAAAGGGCCTTAATGTATATTGATCCTTTTTATTTCTCTTTTTTGCGATATTTAGCTGTTAGCGTAATTTTAGGGATATTGCTTTTAATTAAAGAGGGGAAGAAGTCTTTTAGCCTGGAAGGGAAAGGAAAGAAATTATTGTTTTTTGGAACGATGGCGTTCACTGTATACAACTTTCTCATTTTCGCAGGTCAAGACTTACTGGGCCATAACGGGGTAATTGTTGCTTCCATCATGGAATCATTAATGCCCATGATTTCAATTATGATAATGTGGGTTTTCAAAAATGCAAGACCCATGAAATATACCATCGCCAGTATGCTCCTTGCCTTAATAGGGGCCATTCTTGTCATTACCAATGGAAACTTATCATTCCTATTTTTATTGAAAGACAGCATCATTCCTATCCTTTTCATTCTTATTGGGGTTATAGGATGGGTTATATATACGATGGGCGGCAACCAGTTTAGTGGATGGTCAACACTCCGCTATTCGACTTTAACGTGCATTTTAGGAACATCTGTATCAGGAATCATAACATTCTTTGCAACTGTACTGGGCCTGTCCGTGCCTACAGCAGAGGTTATGCAATCCATTTATGGCGAAATGATTTTCATGATTATTTTCCCCGGTGCCATTGCCCTATTAAGCTGGAATTTAGGCATTAAACTTTTAACGCCGATCAATGGAATCCTATTCATCAATTTAGTTCCAATAACCACGTTGGTCATCGTTTTTATCCAAGGAAAATCACTATCATCATTCGAATTACTGGGAACTTTTTTAGTGATATATGCATTGATTCAAAACAATTATTATCAAAGAAAAAACTTGCCTTCCCAAGTTGAAGAATTGAATCCAAGGAAAGTAAAAAGAATCGCTTAATTATAAAGGTACAAAACATCAATTGGGAGGACAACAATGGATTACTTGACGCTTATGATAATCTTTGGATTAGCTGTACTGTGGGAATTGGCCACGATTAATAAGAATGTGAAAAAGATGAATGAGCAAAATGCAGAATTAATTAATCTATATCATAATAGAAGTAAAAGAATTAAGTAAAATAGACTTTTGGCGATACAACGCAAAAAAGCCTGTCATTTAGATAGGCTTTTTTTGTACGATTAACCAGAACGACGTCATCATCTATGAATCCTTTTTCTTATAAACGATTGCATATCCACAGTTCGCTTACCTTCGCTTTGTCGGCGGCCGCGAGCAAATAGAAAAGAGCATGCGTTGAAAAATGATTGATCAAAACATGCCCTTTTTATGGCTAATGCGTAAGCACTTCATAAGCCTTATCAATTAACAATTCACTATTTTTGATTTTTTATGATAGTTCTTTTTGACATTTTACCATTATAAATTTAAATGGAGGTTTGTTTTCCATATTCTTATGCGGCTCAACAATTTCCGAAGATTCTATCAATCCATATTTTCCAAATTCTTGTTTTACCGAATCGGAATCATAAAAAAACATTTTTACCCCTTCCATTATCTCGAAATAGTCTTTATCCAGTTGTTTGCCCTTTCCAAACATCGGCGCTTCTTTTGAAATAGTAGTAAAAATCATATAACCGTTTGGCTTTAACTGATTATAGCAATCTTTAATAAACTTTCCTCTCTCACGATTATTCAATAAGTGAATAAGTGCATAACAAAATATACCATCATAAAGTTTGTTATCAAAAGGCATATCGGTTACTGAACCATGAAAAATACTAATATTAAGCCCATTTTGCCTTGCCAAATCAATCGCTGTTTTTGAAATCTCAATACCTGTTATATTTATTCCATTATCAATAAAAACCTTTGCGTTTCTGCCATATCCAATACCAGGAATCAAAATATCCTTAACTTTATTCTCAAGGAAAAAGTCCTTTGTCAAGATTGCGGAGTCTGAAGGTTCAAATCCCCACATCATTTGATTTTCTATAAAACTTGATTCCCAGAATTCTGTCATACCTCAATCTCCTTTACAAATATTAGCTCTTTTTCTTTGGAATACTTTGTTGCTATTCACCAAATAATGCGGTGTGGTTGATTTCCCCTCCATTGCTCGCTTTCCGCGGGGCGGGCGGTGAGCCTCCTCGGCGTGAACGCCTGTGGGGTCTCACCTGTCCCGCTGCTCCCGCAGGAGTCTCGCACTTCCGCTCCAATCAACCTTAAATAGTTTCGTTTTAAAAACAACAATCTTTACGAAAAGATCTTTTTCTTTTGAAAAATACTCTTATGCAATCAAGGATTTTATGCCTCCAAAAGAAATGCAGCTTCAACTAAATCCATGATGACTCCAGCCGCCGCTTTATTGCCCTCCGCCGCCGCAATCACCAGCTGAGAAGGCGTGCTGAGTGATGTATCTCCGCATGCAAATACTCCTTCAACCGTTGTTCGTCCAAATGAATCCACTTTAATCCCGCCGTTTGGAGTGATCTCGCAGCCGAGCTGTTCCGCAAAAGGAGCAGACTGCACCAAGTCTGTGACCACAATCCCTGCTTCCCTTTTGATTTCCTGTCCGTTTTGCAGCCGGATCGATGTCAGCTTCCCTCCTTTCGATTTAAGACTTTCAATCTTTTCTTCCACGACTGTTACGTGCTGCCTAGCAAAGATATCCTTCTCCTCATCAAGCACCTGATAGCCATTTGTAAACACAATTACATCACCGCTCCAGTTTGACAGCAGTTTTCCCATATGAAAAGCCCGTTCATTTTCTGCAATCACCGCCAATGCTTGGCCCCGCATTTCCCAGCCATCACAAAACGGACAGCTGAAAACACTCGTTCCGTATACATTCTGTATGCCTGGAATCTCCGGCAAAACATCCCGAAGACCTGTTGCGAGAAGCACTTTTTTCGCCATGTAATCCGTTCCGCCTTTCGTTTGAATTCGGAACACACCACTGGCTTTTTCAATAATCTCCACCCGCTCCTCCTTAATGGAGACGGACGGATATTTTTGGACATCCGTTCTTGCCCGCTTCTTGAACTCTGACGGCTTTACCCCATCCTGTGTGATAAATCCGTGCGACTCCTGCGTCACCCGGTTACGGGGTTTATCCTCATCAAACAAAATTGTTTTCCGTCCAGCACGCCCCATGACCAATGCGGCATTCAGTCCTGCAGGCCCTCCGCCAATAATTACACAATCCAACACATGAAACACTCCTTCTTTATAAAATCTATTAAAGACCCTTAATATCTTTAATCTGTGTAAAAAAATTTATTTTTCTTTTTTTGTCTCCTGACTCTGCTTCGCAATGCTTTGAATCGTTCGTCCAGCCAGTTCTTTCTTCATGTTGCCTTCCGCTTCGATCATCACGCGCTCAATTAAACACTCGCTTTCTTCATGGTCAAACGCACAGTTGAAAAGCACCGACTGACCCTCCACCGCTTCAATAACATCCAGAAACGAAATGTCCTGCGCGCGGCGTGAAATACTGTAGCCGCCTTTTGCCCCTGGCACTGATTCAATTAATCCAGCCTTCACAAGCTTCGTCAAAATCTTCGACAAGTACGTCGGGGACAAATCCTGCATGTACGCCAGCTGATCCACGCTTACCGTCTGACCTTTTGGTTCCAACGTTAAATGCACCATTGTATGTAGTGCATAATTGGTTGCCTTTGAATACTTCATTGATGCACCTCATAATTAAAACTATTACAGACTTTTAATATCCGTAATTGATTGTAACTCAAGCTACGAAAAACCGCAAACTTTTTTCACCTCACCTAACGATTGATCATCCTCATGTTTAAACAACAGTACGTTCCCATTATGTATTCCTTTTTAGAACAGGTTACGATCCACACGAGAAAGTAATGCAAATAAGGGTATGAGCCCTGTACATACAGAACTCATACCCTGCCGATGTTGGTTTTTACATCAGTTTATTCACCAAGCTTCTTCCGGATATCCGCTGCTACGTTCTTTAGCGCTTTTTTTGATCCCCGTTCAAGGTCGTGGTTCAATTTCCTTTCTTTATAGCTGACAAATAAAGTATTGAGATCATAGCCTTCAGGATATAAATCGGCGGCCTTTATTTCCAGCTCGAGCCTATTGGCGTGAACCTCCTTGAAGGTATCTTCGAAAAGAACGACGACATTGCTCTCTCTAAACAAGGAGGGCCGTATCATTTCTGAAATTGTACTGGTCATATTTGGAACCCACCGACTAATAAAATCGTTTATTTTGGAAACAAGGATTAGTAAACTGTGACTACTATTCTAGGCAGTTATGTTAGCAGTTTACCCCTGAACGCTCCGTTAAAATATATTTCTGAGATTTTTTGAGTCAATTAATTTATTAAAGGGGGAGTAAAATGTCGTTATTTAAGAAGGTATCAATACTGACAGTTTTAATGTTATTGTGCAGTTCACTAACATCTATAAGTAGTTTTGCAAGCGAAGAACCAATCCTTGAAAATGTTTTAGCTACAGAAAAAGTGGAGGGATTTTCAACTAAAGTTGATTTAGATGAATATGTCGTATCTAAAGATTTTGACCTAGAAGATGAAGTTGCAAATATGCCATCCATTGATAAAATGACTACTGAAGAAAAAGAATTATTTGATTCAATTGTAGAAGAACAAGTAGCCTTGGCTGGATTAGAAAATGAAGAAGAAGAAAAATTATTTGCTAATGCCATGGTTGATTTTTTTGATGAAAATTCAGAAACATATAATGATCTTTCATTGGCACAAACTGAGTTAATAGAACAAGTTGAAGAAATTAACACAACAACTTATGAAAATGATGATGAAATAGAAGTTTCTGCCAAAAAGATTTTTGACAAAACATTTGCCATTGAAAAGGCACATGCTGTACAGGTGAAAGTTGGTGTAAAGTTTGCTGGCGCTGTATTTAATGGAGCAATTGGCTTTGCTATAGGCGGCGGTGTTGGGGCTATTCAAGCATTTATTATTAAAAAAGGTAAAAAAGAAGCAGAAAAGTTATTCACAAAAACTGTGGTTAGTCGTTTAAAGGCATGGGGAGCTCCAAAATTAGCTTTAGCTACAGGTGCTTGTGTAACTATAGCTTTAAATTATTTAGATGTTGGCAATCAGATAGCAAAACAACTTGATAAAAGAGATAAAAGGCCTAATAATGGTTGGATAGATTTTTATTAAATTCAAAGGATGATTGATTAATAATGAAAAAATCAAAAAAATATATTGTCCTATTTCTCTGGGTAGTATTATTTTTATATTTCTTTGATATGTATATGCCCAAAGGTATTTATTATTTTGTTGTAGGAATACCAGTACTTTTTCTAAGTTCAGTTTTTATTTTAAAGATGTTTGAACATTCAAAAGATGTAAGAAGCTAAATATCTAGGTGATACTAACAACCTTTTTCAGATGATGTATGTACCCCTTTCTTATTTTATCTTTCATCTCTAATTGATTTTGTTGTTTCTTCGTTTTTTGAATTTTTTTTAAAATTTAATAGCTATTAAACTTGATTACTTTTAAAATTCCCTCTTTACAATTTTTGATTGTTTAATACCTTTTATATCTGCGTCTAGAGCCTAATCCTTCTTTCTCCACACGAGAAATTAAGACAAAATTAAAGGGTATGAGCCCTGTTAAAACAGAACTCATACCCTGCCGATGTCTAACTTTTTTTGGTGGAACACGGTTATCACAACCGCTATATTACAATTTCATAAATCATCAGGATTTGGTTTTTCCCGTTTAAAATCCAACTCTTTTTATTCACCAAGCTTCTTCCGGATATCCGCTGCTACGTTCTTTAGCGCTTTTTTTGATCCCCTTTCAAGGTCATGGTTCAATTTCCTTTCTTTATAGCTGACAAATAAAGTATTGAGATCATAGCCTTCAGGATATAAATCGATGGCCTTTATTTCAAGCTCGAGCCTATTGGCATGAACCTCCTTGAAGGTATCTTCGAAAAGAACGACGACATTATTGTATGAATCCTTTTTCTTATAAACGATTGCATATCCATTCAGTTCGCTTACCTTCACTTTGTCACCGACTTCATATTCATAAGATGCTTCCTTAGGAATGGCCGTTGGCTTCGCTTTTTTGATTTTACTTTCCTGGACACGCTCCAAGTCGTAGTCTTTATTGTCGATATAGAGCTTTGCCTTTTGCTGAACCTTTTCACGAACATTCATTTTTTTTGCTATCCAGAGGGCATTGCTTTCCCCGGATTGACCGATCAACAGCTTGTATTTTGGCTCAAGTGTTTCACTGTTGAATTGCATGGCTGCATTCATGAAATCACTGTGTATTTCCGAATAGCGCTTGATTTCACCATAATGGGTTGTCGCAACGGTTATGCAGCCCCTCTGATAAAATTCCTCAAGGATGGCGATCGCCAATGCGGCTCCTTCATTCGGTTCCGTTCCGCTCCCGATTTCATCGAACAGCAGTAAGGAGTTATTGGTTAATTCCCCCATGATTTCCGAGATGTTTTTCATATGCGATGAAAACGTGCTCAGTGCATTTTCGATGCTTTGATTATCACCGATATCGACGAAAACCTGATCGAAGACGGCAAGCTCCGTCCCTTCTTTCCCGGCAACATGCAGCCCTGACATGACGGCCAATGTAAGGATGCCGATCGTTTTCAGGACGACTGTTTTACCCCCGGCATTAGGGCCTGTAATAATCAAGCTGCGATAATCCTTACCGATTTCAAAATCCAAAGGTACGCTGTCCTGAGGCAAAAGGGGATGTTTACAGCCCTTTAATTGAATATAGCCATGATCATTGATTTTCGGTTCGATGGCATCCATGCTTTTACTGAACTTGGCCTTTGCGAAGATCATGTCATATTGACTGATTAACTCGATGTTTATCTTGATCGGTTTCAGCTGTTCGAAGACCGTTCCGGATAATGTGGCCAAAAGTTGATACTCTTCCATCGATTCCTCCGCTTTTAAACTGGCCAATTCTACATTCAATTTCGTCACCGAAGCAGGTTCGATGAACACGGTAGCCCCTTTTGCAGATACTTCCACGATCGTTCCGGCCACTTGATTTTTATAGGAGGCTTTGATCGGGATGGTGTAACGATCATCCTTTTTACTGATGAAAAATTCCTGAATGAACTCTTTATTGGCTCCGCTCTTCAAGAACTTATTCAGCCGTTCCTCTATTTTGCTTTCTGTCTTGATGATTTGGTTCCTGATCCGTTTCAGGTCCCTGCTTGCTTCGGAAACGACAGCATTTCCTTTTATGGTGAATTGGATTTCTTCTTCAGTGCTCCTGAATTCAGTCATGGAGCGGGCATAGGAATGCAGTGTTGGTGCAAAGAACTCCTTATCGGTCATGAATTTCTTGATATTCCTGCAGCCTCTTAAGAAGTCTGCTATCGCCACTAACTCTGACGGCTCCAAGATCATTCCTTTTTCCAGTTTGTCGATATGGAGTCCAATATGTGAAATGCCTTTCAAGGGTATATGGCTTTCCGCATTCAGTAAGTTCCTTGCCTCCGTTGTCTCGTTCAAACGATTTTTTACGACTTTCAAAGTGCTGCTCGGCTTAAGCTGATCCAATAACGCTTTTCCTAAACCGCTTACGCAATGGTTTTTCACCATTTCCTTGAGTTGGATATATTGTAATTTTTCATAAGTCATTGTATTCATCTAATGATCCTCCTTGAATGAGTGAGTGATTAAAATTCCCGAATCCAAAAAATGCCCGCAATGGTCCCCCTACCTTTACAAATGAACAAGCCATTTGAGTAGAAAGCTCCTGCGGGCACGGCCTTATCTATAGATAAGTACCTAAAATCGATAACAAATTGGGCAGCTCGAATAGACCTGCGTACACAAAAAAGCATGATAGGACAAATCCCACCATGCTTTTCGCCGTAACACCTGCATGTTACACGATTTATGGAAAAGGAAGCAGTCTTAAGGTAGGTATTCACAATGCAGAATTGCACTGTGAAAAAAGGCATACTTAATCCACTGACATATCAGTGATTAAATACCTTATTCAACTAAATTAGTTGATACCTACTCCCGACATAAAACACCACACCTTTTCTTAGATTGGAATTAATATACCATATCAGTAAGAAAGAGTCAATTCATTTTTTGCGTTCTCCAAAGTTGTATAATTCATTAAAAGAGTCGATCAATGGATCACTCCATTTAAGAAAACAAAAATGCGCCAAGCCCATGATTTTAAATGATAAGTAACTCCCATTTCAGTGTCTGAATATTTACTTTAAAATGGGGGTATGTTATCCTTATATTAACATAAACTGAAAACAGCCCCATGCGCTAACATGAGGCTGACAACTAGCAAGAGTGGTTGGTCACAACTAACTTAATTAATCGTCAGAAGAAGAACCATTGCCATCTTGGGAGGATGAGTGGTTCTTTTTCCGTTTCTTGGCGAACACAGACAGGATAAGACTGGTTGCTACAGCAACAAATATCTCTTTACCCATATCAGTAATTAAGTTCAATAAGAAATGAATCATGCGGCCACCTCCTTCCCCATCAATCATTAGATGGAAAAGCAAAACTGTGACCTACCACTCTATCCTCAGTTGCCCCTCTATTTTATCACATTTTTCCCAATATGGTAATTATATGAAAATGAAATACAATAAGAGAGTGTGCTTCTTACAAGTGCAGCTAACATTTGACGCCTGTTTAGCCATTAAAAATAGGGGATTATCCATTGGATAATCCCCTTTGCGGTTTAAGCTTCACTCATTATGAGAGGGACTGTTTTCCCTTCATTCACGTTGATCAATCCATGGTCGGTTATTTTCAGGGCCGGGCTGACAGGAAGTGATAAGGTGCTTAATGACATGATGACATTATAATGTTCGTAGCCTAACGATTTAAGTGCATCTGTCAGGTGCTGAACCTGCCTTGATACGATGTCCATTGGCTCTTCGGAAAGGATTCCCCCTACCGGAAGAGTAATCATGGATAGGACCTTGCCGTCTTCAACACAGCAGACTCCGCCTTGCTTCCTTATGACTTCGTTAGCGGCAATCATCATATCCTGCTTATTATGGCCAATCACCAAAAGATTATGGTTATCATGCGAATAGGTTGTGGCTACCGCTCCACGCTTCAAGACATCGCCGGTGATCAACCCGTGGGCCCGATTACCGTTTTTCCCATATCGTTCGAATGTGGCGATTAAGCCATAAGGGCTTTCTTCCCAGCATAATTGACCATTCTTCCCATCTAGGCGATCATGGGTTTCAGATGTGAAAGTAGAACCATTCTGCACGTTTATGATCCGGCACTTGCTGCGTTCAAGCATATCCGGGATTGTGATGGTAAAATCGTTTTCCGTAAGTTCGGCTAGCTTCACACTTTGATAGAAATGCCCAGGAAATTGTCTTTCTTTCACTTCTTGCACATATGGCCGTGAAGATTCATAAACAAGCTCACCTTTTTTGTATACTTGTTCGATTTCAAATGTTTCCAAGTCCGATAGCAGCAGGAAATCTGCCGTTTTTCCAGGTGCAATGGCGCCCCGATCATACATCCTCATCCGTTGTGCAGGTGTATAGGTGCATGCATAAATGGCTTTTTCCGGAGTCATCCCCATTTGAATGGCTTTCTTTAAAAGGACATTCAGATGTCCTCTATTTTGGAAAGAGTCCGTCATGACATCATCGGTGATAAAGCAGAAATGCTCATCCACCTGATTTTCCTTCAAGTAATCTATCACTTCTTCAGTCATTGATTTTTCTTGAATTTCAATGAACATTCCGGCAGCGATCCTCGCATCCATCCCTTCCACGGTCTGGTGTGTATGATCTGAATTCACTCCGGCATAAACAATCTTCTGCAAGTCCAAGTCGAGCAGCTTTGGAACGTGCCCCTCTATGATCAGATCTGGATAACGGGAACGGATATGGGACAAAATCTTATTCGTTTTGCAATCCGGGTCGGTTATGACCTCATAGTAATTCATGATCTCGCCGAGACATTTAATGTCCTCCGTTTGCATCAATTCATCTATATCATCTATTTCGATAGAACCGCCTGTTGTTTCCATCGATGTGGCAGGAACGGAACTCGGGATGGCATAAAACATATCCGCTACGCAATCTTTACTAGCTTTGATCATTTCCTTCACACCGGAAATTCCGAAAACATTGGCCATTTCATGCGGTTCCGGCACGATCGTCGTCACGCCATTCTTGATTAACCCGTAGGAAAAAGTCGCAGGCGTCACCATCGTACTTTCAATGTGGAGATGGATATCGATCAGGCCTGGAACCATATACTTCCCTTGCCCATCGACGATTCGATCCACATCGATGGTATCCAATTCCCGGTCTCCAATATAATAGAACTTTCCATCCTTGATGGCTGCATTCCCTTTAATAAATCTTTTAAAATAGCTGTTAAACACGTTGATATCTCTTACAAGCATATCCATTCGCATAACTTACCCTCCTAAGCTAGTCAACAAGCACCATCTGGTTTTTCGGAATTTCAAGGATGATTTCCTGACCCGTCCGATAGGATTCCGCCATTTCCTTGTTCACGGTGAAATCCCCTATTGGAGTTTCAACGACATATTGATAGCTTCTTCCCAGATAGGTACTTACCTTAACCCGGCCAGATAAACTATTTTCCTGAACAGCTCCAGTGTTATCTTTTTCCCTGATCAACAGATCGTCCGGCCTGATGGCGCCTATTTTTCCCGTTGTATTGGTCATTTGTGCATCCTTGTGCAGCACAAATGAGTATCCGGATTTGTTCAGTTCAATTTTACCTTGATGATCTGTCCGCTTATCGAAGTCAATGAAGTTCTTGAAGCCGATGAAGTCTGCGACAAATTTGGTTTCAGGATATTTGTAAATGGTCGCAGGATCACTAAGCTGCTCGATGATCCCTTTATTCATGATCGCCACCTGGTCGGATATCGAAAAGCATTCTTCCTGGTCATGGGAAACATATACCGTTGTAATCCCCAGCTCTTGTTGGATACGGCGAATCTCGACCCTCATATTCACCCTTAAGTTGGCATCAAGATTGCTCAATGGCTCGTCAAATAATAGGATGTCCGGTTCAATCACCAGCGCCCTGGCAATCGCAACCCGCTGCTTTTGCCCTCCGGAAAGCTCTTGGGGATATCTCTTTTCAAACCCTTTTAAATTAACGATTTCGAGTACATTCATTACTTTTTTTTCAATTTCACTTTTAGAATTCTTTCTCAGACGAAGACCAAATGCAATATTATCGAATATCGACAAATGCGGAAATAATGCATAGTTTTGGAACACAAAGCCAAAATTCCGCTTGTTGACGGGCACTTTCGTATAGTCCTTTTCCTTGAATAAAAACTTCCCTTCGTTCGCCTGTAAAAACCCGGCAATTAAACGCAGGGTCGTCGTTTTCCCACAGCCGCTCGGGCCAAGAAGGGATACCAGTTTCCCTTTTTCAATCTCAAGATTGAAATCTTTTAATATATTCTGTTTGTTATATGCTACAGATATATCTTGTAAAGTGAATAAAGCCATCCATCATTACCTCCTTATCGTTTTGTGAAATAAGACAATCCCATGAGCCGTTCTACTATAAACATGAAGAAAGCCGTTATGAACATGAGTAATACGGAAATGGCCGAAATGGTAGGATCGAAATAATTCTCCACATACGTCAGCATCTGAATCGGAAACGTACTTACCCCAGGGCCTGTCATATAAACTGAAATGTCTACATTATTGAAGGATTCCAAGAAGGCGATCATGACTGCCGCAAGAATTCCTGATTTTATATTCGGAAGGACGACTGTAAAGAATGTGCCCAATTTACTGGCTCCGAGACTCTCCGCCGCTTCTTCAATGGAAAAGTCAAAGTTTGATAAGCTTGAAGAGATCACGCGGATGATGAACGGCAGCATGATAACAGTATGTCCCACAAACAGGGCCGCATAAATCGGAAGCTGATAAGTCCCCACAATATAACGTAAAAACGCAAAGCCAAGCACAATTCCCGGTATTAATATGGGAGAAACGAAAAATGCATTAATCACGCTTTTCCCTTTGAAATCGAATCGGCTTAATGCATAGGCAGCCGGCACTCCCAGTAACAGTGCCAAAAGGTTTCCTGCCAGTGAAACAAGGATGGACGTTTTAAAAGCGACCAAAAACATTTCCACATTAAAAATATTTTCATACCATCTTAAAGAAAACTCTTCTGGCGGGAACTTCAAAATATTTCCGCCTTCAAATGACGTAACGGATATGATAAGCAAAGGCCCTAGTAAAAAAAGGAACACCAGGAGAGTAAACAGGGCCAATCCTCGATTTTTTTCCTGCATACACCTCTACCCCTTTGGATTTAATTTTTTTGCCAAACCATTCATGATCGATATGATAAGGACGGTCACCGCAATCATTATGGTAGCGACAATCGATGCCACTTGCCATTCGTTCAATGTAATCGCGTTTTGATAAAGAAATGTCGAAATGACCCGCTGTTTCCCGCCTAATAAAGCAGGCGTTGTATAGGCAGTGAAGCTCCCTACAAAAACAAGGATGCTGCCAATGACCAAACCTGGAACCGAAAGCGGGATGACCACTTTCGAGAATACTGCCAACCTTGATGCTCCAAGGCTCTCCGCCGCTTTTAATAAGTCAGTCTCGATGTTCTCCATCACACCCACCAGCGTTACGATGATCAATGGCAGGAATAAATGGACCAATCCGATGATGATGGCCGTAGGCGTGTATAAAATATCAAGCGGCTTTTCAATCAAGCCCATGCCCATGAGCAATTTATTCACCACACCGTTTTTACCGATAATCACCATCCAGCTGAATGAGCGGACCACAGGACTTGTCAATAGCGGGAAGATCGTCAGCAAAAGCATGATGGCTTTTTTTCGTTGTTTCAGTTTTGAAATATAATAAGCTGCTGGAAATCCTAATAGAATGCAAATGATTGTCGTGAACAGACTCACCCTAAGTGTCGTCAGCAGAATTTCAATAAAGTATCGATCTTGGAAAAAATCGAGATATCCTTGTATGGAAAAGCCGCCGTTTTCATTAAAAAATGTCGTGCCAATCGTCATTAGGATCGGAATGATCATGAAAATCGTTAAAAATAGAACGCCTGGAAACAGCAACAGGTATAGATAGCGTTTTTTCACCTCGGAACCCCCTGTTCGTATTATTTATGAATTGATTATGCGAATAAACAGGTCGAAAAACGCTTCCGCATCGACATCCAGACAAACATGCGCATTTGGCGGCTTCATCAGCCTATTTTGAAAGTCGCAAACCATCTGTCCGTCACAAAGCTCACTCTTTGTTTCAACATCCACATAATATTCTTCTCTGGTGACAAGATCTTCTTGCAAAGCAATGGCAACAGCCAATGGATCATGCATCGCACAGGCCCATATACCGTTACGTTCAAAATACCTTTTCCGATAATCTGATGTACTTTCCCTTATATAGTCAGCAATTGCATCGTTTTGAATCAATTGGATATGCTCTTCACCCAATAAAACCTTTCTCGTGACATCAAGACCAACTTGCGTGATGGATGTGAATCCCGCCTGTAAAACGATTTTGGCTGCTTCAGGATCGACATAAGTGTTATATTCGGAGGTTGGCGTGACATTGCCAACCCCTTGAACAACTCCGCCCATGAAAATGACTTCTTTAACGAGCTTGGTGATTTGCGGACATTTTTTCACCGCTAAGGCCAAATTCGTAAGAGGTCCCGTCATGACAAGCGTCACTTCACCAGGAAAATTCAAAATGGAATTGATGATGAAATCAGAAGCAAATCCATCATCAGGCTGCTTTTTGACTGGCACATCCTTCAAGGCTCCGCCAATCCCGTCTTCGCCATGGATCCGGTGTTCAAAATAGGGGCTCCTGATAATTGGGCTATCGGCCCCCTTTATGACTGAAATGTCCTGTTCACTCAATAAATCCAATATTTTGCATGTATTCAATGTGGCCGTATCAAGCGATACATTCCCGTTCACCGTTGTTACCGCCAATATGTCGAATTGACGGCTTTTAACAGCAAGAATGATCCCGATCGCATCATCTATTCCCGTATCCACATCAAGAATCATTTTTCTCTTCATCAAGCACACCTCGTTTCTTTCTTAGTGTGTAAGTTCACGGTTCCAACGATCAATCCATTGTTTAGAGTCTTCATTTACAAACTTCATGTCCAATACACGCAGACTGTTAATGACGTCATCTCCATAGGTTAAGCCTTTCGCTTCCGTTTCAGAGAGCTTGACTTCCGTATTGACAGGAGAATCCACTTTCGCTTTCGCTGATTTTTCCTGAACTTCCTTGCTTAAGATGTAATTCATGAATTCGCCGGCTAATTCTTTTTGATCGCTGGCTTTAACAATATTCACCGTATTCATCACTGCGTAGCCGCCTTCTTCAGGGGAAATGAACTTAGCATTAGGAACGGCTTCCTGTAAATCACCAAAATACATTTCCATGATCGGGCCTGCAGCGATTTCCCCTTGCGAGAACATGTTGACGAACTCTGATGTTTGTCCATATTCCTTAACCGCATTCGGCATGATCTTTTTCATTTGATCGAAGGCTTTATCTTCATTGAACTCTTCACTTCCGCTAACTTTTGAAGCGGCATCCAAAAACATCGGTCCAGTTGTTGAAGTGATGGATGGGATTGTGATCTTCCCTGCCAAATCCTTGCTCCAAAGATCTTTCCAAGAGGTGATCGGTTTACTCACTTCATCAGGATTATAGGCAATGCCAAATTGTGCAATCGTATAGGCTGGTCCAAAGTCATCGCCATTCGGCGCTTTTGCTTTGTCGTATATATTATCAATATTCGGAATTTTGCTATCGTCAATTTTCTCAAATAACCCTTCATCGATGCCCTGCTGTGCATAGTAATCAGATAAATAAATAACATCCACATCGCTATTCGCTTGGCGTACTTTGTTCAATCGATCTGCATTATTTCCTGAATCAACGACAATCTCGACATTGTGCTCCTTTTCAAATGGCTCATAGACTTCCGGACGGAAGAAATCATCGGCGAATCCCCAAGTGGAAACGACTAATTTGGCTGGTTTTTCCTTTCCATCCTCTTTTGAAGAGCATGCAGCTAAAACTAATGTGAAAAGCGATAACATCATCAATATTTTTTTCATCATTCAAACCTCCAATTTTATATTGTTTAAAATTTCCTTTTTACTGATATAAATGTAAAAAAAGACAATCTTAAATAGAATTGAAATTCTACCCAAGATTGTCTTTTCTTTGTAAACAAAGATAAAACTTATCATTTGGCTCTCTAGTGGCGTTCCCTTCAGATAAATCCGAAGGGAAATCCATTTATATGATTATATAATTTTTTCCTTCAATACAATATTGGTGAATGCCAGCTGCGTCGCTGAGTCATAATCCCTCAGGACAGCTTCAATATCCCAATTTGTTTGCGTTTCCAGCTTTTGTTTCAATTTCTTTTTATAAAGCAGGGACATATGGAAGTCAACCTCCTGCTTCAGGCTGGGAACTTCCCCTTCTAAAGCTTCAGAGCGCGGGGCACGTCGATGTTTGGCCTGGAATGTAATCACATTCTGCTCAACAGTAACCTTCAGCAGCGTCGTACCAAAGCCGAACAATTCCTTCGATACCTCATTATACATATGAGAAAGCAATTTCTTCGTTTCGTTAGAGTTTATCGGTAAGATGACTATCACCTGCCAAACTATCGTTTGAGGTAATTATATATACTTTTTTTTAATTGCACAAGATAATATTCGGATTTCACACAAAAAAAATGTTTTTTTTAATTAAATATTACATTTACTGACCAATACACGAATTATAAAAATAAGCATATGGGGATTTCAATATATTTATATAACTTTATATCCAATCCAGCACTTCAATTAATGAAAACTTTTTCAGAGAAATAAGCGCAGGATTGAAAACAATTGATATAACCTTGCATCGCATTGAAAGCGCTATCATCTGGATTTAATATAGTTAGTATAGAGCGATTAAAAATAGAGAGTATCAAAGGCTCGTTAAATGAGGGAGGAATTATTATGAAGAAAGCTTTTGAGAAAGCGCAACAGTTCGGTAAATCTTTTATGCTCCCGATTGCCGTTTTGCCAGCGGCCGGTTTATTGCTGGGAATTGGCGGTGCTCTTTCCAATCCAAATACAGTTGAGGCCTATCCCTTTTTAGACTTTGCTTGGCTGCAGGCCATTTTCACGATCATGAGTTCTGCAGGAAGCATCGTATTCGGCAACTTGCCGGTCATTTTTGCCGTAGGTGTTGCAGTAGGACTGGCACGTTCGGATAAAGGGACCGCTGCACTGGCAGCCATGATCGGCTACTTCGTCATGAACAGTTCAATAAATGCACTGCTTCAAATAAACGGGGAACTTGCCAAAGAGAATTTGGCAGGTGCCGGACAGGGAATGGCGGTCGGGATCCAAACACTGGAGACCGGTGTGTTTGGCGGTATCGTAGTAGGTATCGTTGCCGCACTTTTGCACAATAAATATAATAAAATTCAGCTTCCGCAAGTTTTAGGGTTTTTCGGTGGTTCCCGTTTCATTCCGATCATCGTTTCCTTCGCGTCCATCTTGGTTGGAGCCGTGCTTTTTATCGTATGGCCTTATTTCCAACTTTTCATAAACCAATTAGGTGCGCTGGTAACGAGCACAGGTACGATCGGGACTTTCTTTTACGGATTCATATTACGAATGCTCGGGCCGTTAGGGTTGCACCACATTTTCTACCTTCCCTTCTGGCAAACAGCTTTAGGCGGAACGATGGAGATTAAAGGGCAGATTGTCAGCGGGACCCAGAATATCTTCTTTGCGCAATTGGCCGACCCGACTACCGTCAAGTACTATGAGGGTGTTTCCCGGTTCATGTCCGGACGGTTCATCACGATGATGTTTGGTTTACCCGGCGCTGCACTGGCCATTTATCACTGCGCTAAACCTAAAAATAAGAAAGTCGTGGCCGGCTTGCTTCTTTCAGCTGCCTTGACCTCTTTCTTAACAGGCATCACCGAACCGCTTGAATTCAGTTTCTTATTTGTCGCCCCGATCCTTTATGTTTTTCATGCCTTGTTTGACGGACTTGCCTTCATGATGGCAGATATATTCAATATAACGATCGGTCAAACCTTTTCTGGAGGATTTATTGATTTTACTTTATTCGGGATACTCCAGGGTATCAGTAAAACAAACTGGATTTATGTACTCCTCGTCGGTATTCCATGGTTTTTCCTATACTACTTCACTTTTAAATTCTTGATCAGGAAGAAGAATTTGAAAGTGGTCGGCCGTGAAGATGATGAACAGGCCGCCGTTACACAAGTAACCGCATCAGAGAGAACCCAGACCATCGTCAATGGTTTAGGCGGACAGGAAAATATCGATATAGTCGATTGCTGTGCAACCCGTCTGCGTGTCACGGTAAAGGATGAATCATTGGTGAAAGAGGACGTCATTAAACAAACCGGTTCAAAAGGCGTCGTTAAAAAAGGAAATGGCATTCAAATAGTTTACGGTCCCCAAGTGACGATCATCAAAAATGAAGTGGAAGAATACTTGGGTCATTGAGAACATAGATAACGATAAGGACGTGTTAAACATGCAACAGGTGCTGGATAAAATTCACAAAAGCTTAATTGTATCATGTCAAGCATTGGAGAATGAGCCGCTGCACAGCTCTTTTATTATGGGACGCATGGCCATTGCTGCCAAAGAAGGCGGTGCGAAGTGCATTCGCGCAAACTCTGTAGCTGACATAATGGAGATCAAGAAAAATGTGGACCTTCCAGTCATAGGGATCATTAAACAGGTGTATGGACAAAACGATGTCTATATCACTCCCACCATGGCCGAAATTGATGCATTGATGGAAACCAAAGCGGAAATCATTGCGACGGATGCTACATCCCGGGTAAGACCGGACGGTAAAACGTTAAAGCAGTTTTATGGTGAAATAAGAGCAAAATATCCCGATGTTTTACTAATGGCGGATGTATCCACCATTGAGGAAGCCATATTCGCTGACGATTTAGGATTCGATATTGTAGCGCCCACTTTATACGGCTATACGGACGAAACGTTCGGCCAGAAAATATATCAGGATGACTATGCAGTGCTCAAAGAGATAGTGAAAGCAGTGAAAAAAGCGAAAGTGATCGCGGAAGGAAATGTCATAACACCGGAAATCGCCCGCTCTGTATTGGATATGAATGTCCATGCAGTAGTAGTTGGCGGTGCCATTACCAGGCCGCAGCAAATCACTAAAAGATTCGTGGATGCTATCCAAGAATAGAACGTTGCACATAGTAATGAAAAGACCCAGACTGGCAACAGTTTGGGTCTTTTTTACGATTCATGGTTCCTCAGGTTATTGACGTCCCTAATGGATACATTAAACTATGAATACATATAAGAAATTTGAAATGGGTGATCAAATGGAATATCTCGCAGAAAACCTCATATATGGCATTGAGTGCAGCATGGACAAATTCACCAAAACAGAAGAAGAATTGGCCAATTACATTCTGCAGCGCCCTGAAGAAGTAAGTCAGTTAACCATTAGTCAAATAGCTAAAAAGCTTCATATTTCACCTGCAACCATTACGCGTTTTTGCCAGAAACTAGCCTTTTCCGGGTTCAATGAGTTCAGGCATGAGTTAAAACGGTTCGTGGATCTCCGAAATACACCGAAAAATATGAAGAATATCAAGCAGGTGGATTATTTCGCTAAACTGTATCAAGATCACTTAGGTATCATTGATAATACCTTTCATATAACCACATATGACGATATCCAAAAAGCTGTATCTTACCTTACACAGGCAACTAAGATTCATGTTTATGGAATAGGGAGTTCAGGTATAGCGGCCCAGGAGTTCAAGTCAAAGTTTTTCCGTATCGGCTTAACTGTTGAAGCTATTACAGATCCCCACCAGTCAATGATGGATGCAGCTTTAAGTAACGAGAATAGTGTTGTCATCGGCATTTCCATTTCCGGAACAACGAAAGAAGTGATTTCTGCAGTTAAAATCGCAAAGAAGCAAGGCTCACGCATCTTGATCTTTACTGGAGATAAGAATTCCGAGCTCTCACAGCTTGGTGATATATCGCTATTGGTCACGAGCAAGAACAGCATGCATATGGGGCAAAACATCTCTCCATTGCTTCCGCTGCTATTACTTTTTGATTTAATATATACAGAGTTGGTTGCTAAAGATTATAAAAACAGGATAAGCATCAGGGAAAAGACTTTGAAGGTATTGACCGAAAATGACTGACTTTCGGACGATCCGTTAAAAAAGTACATTACTTACCCATACACGAATCATATAAAAAACTGCATCTCCAATTGTTTGGATGTTACTAACAATTGGGGTGCAGTTTACTTTAAAAGACGTCTATTTTTATGTTCCTTTTAAACTAAATCCCTATTACTGGCATGGAACGTTCTTGGAGGCTTTCGGAAAGAAGACTATACGCAACTACTTTATTCTTGTACTGTTTGACTACATCCACATGGTCGTTGTAAATGTACACAAATAATCGAACATCGTTTTTTCCTCTTTTAGTATCAATCATTATTGGAATCCCACTGTTCTCTGGATGTAAAAACAATTGCTCGTTCCCTGGGAATATATGAATTTTTTTCAAAAACTTAGCTTCGTTAAAATAATTAATTACTTGAATTTTGTCTTCACCTTCCAAACGATTTCCATCATAGGTTACGATTGCATTCGCGCCACTAATTTCTGAATGTATTTTAAATTTACTCAGAATCCAATTCACTGCATCGGTTGGAAGGCAGGTAACTAATAATTTAAGTAAACTTAAGATAATTGTCAAAATCAATACAGGCACTGTCATATTTCATCATCTCCGCTACGTTATAATTTAATGTTTAATTGAAAGAGGCGGTCAGTTTGCTTTGAAATGACCGTTCTATTAACGTGCTTATTGTTCACTCAGCTTACAATGGTGATTTTTTCACGTATCAATCAGATTCTTTTCGTTCACATTTCCGCCACATATGTGAACAAATTCACAATTTCCTACAAATAGAGTATATCTTGTAAATCACTCGTACAAAGCATGAGTTTTATACAATTAAGCCTATATTTCTATGCATTTTGATATGCTATTATAATAATCATTCACGTGATATCTTAGGCTAATTTTATTACGAAGTAAATGATGCCCACAGTTAATATTAGGGCAAGACCAATATAAATATAACTAAGGTTCAACAAATTCCCTCTCGTTGCCGCAGAATAATCACTATCACTCTTCCCCGCTAACGAAAGGGTGCCAACCAGGGCAACTAAACTAATGGCTACTACTAATATTACGCTTATCGTCATGATTCAACGCCTCCCCATATTATTATCTATTTCCTTGAACCATTTCAAATTATTCCGATTCTCATCGTATATCGTAGTGTAACTACATAAAAAATCGTTCCTAATTGGCAGGTCAAAATTAAATAGGCCAGGTAGATCGCACTTCGTAATTATATTAGAAAACCCTACTTCTCTATAATAAAAGAACAACCAATTTTAGGACCATCCAATCAAGTGAAATTTACACCATCCACTTGCTGAATTCTTCCGTTAATTACATAGAAAGGTGCACAGCTTCTCTGAAGGAATGGCTAAGATACCACGTCTTGTGGCAACTCCTGACCTAACTTGCTTACTCGAAAAAGACAAAAAAAGAATCATGAATTTGTCATGATTCCAGTTAGTAGACAAAAGTGGGTCGGAAAACGTAACTTAAATGATGTTCCTGAAACAACTGACCCAAAACAACACCTTCAACTCCTAGGGTATGGTTACAATTTAGATGTGGATTTCCACTCCAAGCACTCGCTTTCCGCGGGCGGTCCGGGAGCCTCCTTGGCGCTCGCCTGCGGGGTCTCCCTTTGACGCGCTTTTCTAAGCAGGAGTCTCGTACCTTACGTTCCAATCAACTGGAACGTTTTTTAAAGGAACCAACTGCAGGCCGGTCTCATTCTGAACCATGTTTAAGACTAGGTTATCCTTCATGTTTTTTTCCTGTAACGAACTTATTGGATTGAAGAAATTTGCGACACTCCTGCCGAATTACTGGCTAGCCGAGACACCACAGGCGCTTACGCCGAGGAGGCTTGGCAGACAGTGTGCGGAAAGGGAGTGGATTTCTGAAATCACCGGAACCTTTTAATTAAAAAACTGCAGGCAAACCGAACAAGTTTGTCTACAGTCTGGAATCATGGAATCATCATGATTCTCTCTCGTGAATATGAAAGAATATCATTATAAACTTTTTACAGCCTCTGCAAACCTTTTGATGCCTTCGTGAATGGAATCCTCATTTTCCCTTGCAAAAGTAAAGCGTACATATTCCTTATTTGTACCTAATGTTGAACCGGGAACGTATATGACTCCCCTTTTGATGGATTCCTCAAGTAACTTTATTTCGTTCAATGGCACCTTCAGCTTACACCACAAATGAATTCCACCATTTGGTGAAAAATACTCAACTTCTTTATGCAGGAATTCGTGAAGACTCGAAACTATTGCATCCCTTCTTTTTTCCAGTTGCCCCCTTAAGTAGGCAATATGGGCAGGAAAATACTCTGAATCCAAAAAATCATTTGCTATCCATTGAGTGAATGAGCCATGGCCGAAGTCAACCTGCTGCTTGGCATCAGATAGTCTCTCTATAACGGGTTTCGGTCCTATAATCCACCCAATTCTTAATCCGGAAGCAACAATTTTTGACAAAGAGCTTATATATAAAACGTTTCCGTTGTTGTCCATCGATTTAAGAGTGGAAATTTCTTCACCGGCAAAGGAAGTTAAACTATAAGGATCGTCTTCTATGACCGGTATTCCATATTCGGATGAAAGTTCCAGAATCCTTTTACGACGGTTGATATGAAGGACAGTCCCTGTAGGATTTTGAAATACAGGGTTCAAAAAAATCATCCTGATCCGATGTTTTTTATGGAGTTCCAGTAAATCCTCCGGGTTGATGCCATCTTTATCAACTGGTAAAGGAAAAATTCTTAGCCCCGCTGATTGAAATATGGGAAGGTTGTAACTATATGATGGATCTTCCAAAACAACGGCATCTCCTGGCTTTAACAAGCATTGGACTACCAGATGTAGGGCTTGCTGTGCACCAGAAGTAATGAGGATGGAAGATGGATGCGTATCAATTCTCCTATACTGTTTAACATGATTGGTTATCGTTTCCCTTAAAACCGCATTGCCTTGAGGGTGATCATAACCCAAACTACCAATGAAGGACCTATTAGAAATGATTTCACGTAAGGATTGGACTGGAAATAAGTCTTCAGAAAGCTCCCCGCTAGCTAAGTTAATAAGGTTATGCCCTTCCGTCTCTTTACGTATTCTTTGGGTTACTGGCATATTGGGCAAAAAAGAACCCGCTTCGATATATCTATTCCAACTAGGTATACGTTTTCGTGTAATTCCCCAAATATCCTTGCTGATCATCGTGCCGCTACCTTTGATTCGTTCAACCAGTCCATTTGCTTCCAATTCATCATAAGCCGCAACAACTGTGCTTCTGTTAACTCCCAGTTCACTTGCCAAGAAGCGTTCGGACGGTAGCGGCTTATCCAATAAAAATGTTCCATCAGCAATGCCACTCTCGATGTAAGCCGCTATTTGTTTATATAAAGGCTTCTTGGATTTTCTGTCAGTTTTCCATTCCATAAGCTACATCCTTTAAAATGTTTAGTTAAAAGCGTACTAAATTATTAACTTTATATACCTATTCATTCCCAAAAGCAGTAAAACCTTTTATTCCAGTATAATCTTCAGCCGAGATTATTGCACTTTTAGGATAAAAGCTGTACTGCAAAATAAAAACGAAAGCCTCCATTTCCTTAAATGAAATGGAGGCTTTCGTTTCATCTTTTCAACTATGCAGACTCCCCTTCAGCCAAGGGCGATTCCGATAGTATCCGATCGGGATTTGTATCAGGCTCGTTTTCCTCGGACCGCCTATCCTGTAAAGTTCATCACACATATTCACATCAAAGCCGAGCAGCGGGTGCCCGTTCATTCCGAGGGCTGACGAAGCTAGCAGTAATTTCTGAACGAGCATCCCAGCCTCCATTTGCTGGATGCGGTATCCTCTATATCCAAGTTGCGTTTTGGAATGGTCCCGCTCGCCAACTACATGTATGCAAATCGGCACTTGCTGAAAATTCATGATATCGAGGGACATTCCGTATTGCAATCGGAGCCGCTGATCTCCTGATTGTATCTGTTGTAATGAATGTGTCGTGCTGTCGTAATGGTATGCACCATCTTGAATGTCTTCCACATTATACAAACATGCATATATTGAAACGCGATTTTCGTTGTTCTCGTTTTTTCCATCCAAGTCATTTCGATAGGAGAACGAAGCGGTTGCCTCCTGCAGGAGAGCAGCCAGCTGCCATTGACTGACTTTCCCGAGTGCGAAGTCCATTTCAGGTGAAAACCGCTTCCGGCAAACTGATGCCAAGTCATAGGACAGCCGCTTCACGATAGGAAGGGCTACAATATGTCCTTCGGATTTCGCCCCATTCTTCGGATTGATCCGCCGGAATGATTGGGTGGATTCGATCATGGATGCTGCATTCATTTTAGTCAGCATCGGATATTCCCTGATTCTTTGCGACCGAACATAGTGTTCAGGCTGAATATCCGTCAATTCCGGCAATAATTCCGTTGAAGTGGCAGGCCGGTCCATACTCCTTTCTTCTCTAAATCTAAAAGAAGGTTCTGCCGATAAGGGGATCACCGCATACGTGCTCTCTTCCTCTTCCGAAAGCCCGAGCAAATGATTGATGGCCCGATCAAGGAATTGGAAGCACACCCCAGCGGCGATTCCAAACCGTTTCGCCACTTCGAGCAACTGTCCAAGAAGCACGCCTGCATCCAGACCTTGCAGACGGTATGAAAAGTTATTATATTTGTAGAAGTTTTTCCAAAACATCGTCGATACAAAAACCGTGCCAAAGCATGCGGACATATCAAAGTTTTCACCCAAAGCTTTTGTTATATATGAATCAAAATTCCCTTCCCGCAGCAAAACCAGCCGGTGGTGTGCCGCATCATAATGGTATACACCATCAGGTAATCCCTCCATCTTCAAGTACACGTACAATTCGCTTGGATACAAAGCTCCCCCTGATGGCGGAAAACGCCGGAATGACTGCATGAGTTCCTCAGATTCCGAGGAACTCGGTACCTGACTGACTTGGGTCAGGCCATATGCATACCAGAGGAAATGACCGATTCCTTTGAGGTCCTGTTTTGTAGACCCGCCGCACCCCTCTAGCGTCAGTGGCACCTCCAGTGATAGCGGAAAAACAGGCAAGTCACGGTAAAGCTTATACGTCAGCGGTGCATCATCCCAATCCACTTCCCAATCCGGCGGACTTGCCTTTTCGATATCAAAATGCAAATTGTGCAAAAATGCCTCTAGACTCATCCTCCAACCTCCTAAATCACCGCTTATGGAAAAGGATGCGGATGCGGATTGAGCTGTTCGAATTCAAGCGGCCGTTTAGCATATCCAAGTTCCATCGGAACCCTCAGTATTCTCTCAAGCCCCGTTATGCGGGTAAGATGATGGCCGAATGTCATCGGCAGCATCCCTGGTATCAGCACTTTCACGCAATGTAATCCATTCCGTGCAATTTCCGGTGTCGTCTGATCCACCACAATCACCTCGAGTTGCAATCGGCGAAACTCCTGAAGAATTTCCTGCAAATCTTCCGTCAAGTCCGGATGGTTCACCTTTTCCCCGTATTCTTCAGCGAATGTTCGCATTGGGCGGTCATCATCCAGCAGAAACTGCAGTCGCTCTTCGGCTTGCGGTAAACCGTACAGCATGCCATGATCATCCATTTTCCGTACCAGTGAAGAATCATGCAGCATTTTCTCAACCTCATCCTGATTCTCTTCCAATTTATCGTCAAGTGTCAGCATCATGCCAGCCAATTCGAAGACCGCGCTTTTCACGGCCCGGATCGGGTCCAGATGGGCCCCTGCCGCACATATGATATTCAATCCTTTTTGTTTCCTGTTTTTCGCCAACGCCCATACGCTCGGGATACCATGTTCCATGGTCGAATTAAACAAATGGATATCATACCCCCCTGCCGCCCTCGCCCTGTCAATCATCAGCTCAAGTTCTTTGTCATTTGCAGAATATGGGTCAAGGCGTGTGAGGGGCAGCTGCGCATACCAGGTCAGAAGAAACGAATCACGTTCGACCACTTCCATGATGCCGTAGAAAATGGCCTCCTCCAAACTTCCCCCTAAAGCACAGCCATTGGAAGTTTCATAGACAAACCCATGACCGCAGCCCAAGCTGTAATAGGAAAGCAATTCCGGGACCAAGATCGGCCGCTCTTGCAAAAATGAGTGGCCCCACACCCAATCTATCGAGCGGTCAGGATTAAACGGTTGAAACGGGAAATCCCGCTGTGCATAATTTTCCTTCGAGTGTACCCCTATCCTGATCGGATCGAGCGCAAAATCTTTAAGGTTGTTGTAACTGTCATGCATGACTGTCCGTTTACCGCGGGGCTCCATACCGCAATACCTTTCCAATCCCTCCAATATGGCAGTCATCTCACTGACCGCATATGAGAGAGTACGGCCTGCCGCCCCCTCATCTCCTATGAATAAAGGCAAATTAACACTTACATCGGCAAATGGCGGCACAAGGTCTATCATTTTATTATTCAAGAAACCTGTGCGATGGTCCAAGTAATCCTTGGCCAGAACTTCATTCAGCTCTTCCATTGAACGGGTACGGTAACTGTCGGGACTGATTTTCGGACTTGGCTGCAACGAAATCCTAGCACGCTCCTTCGAGTCATCAGGTAATGTTGAGCAAACCGGACACAATGGATCTGGTAAAAATGAGTGCCACGAGCCATTCAGCGTTTTCAAGTTGATGATTGATACACGCCCTTCCGAACGGGCGCATTCTCCTTTCATCGCCTTCCTTACCTCTGCACAAATCAAGTGGGCCATCTGTAAAAGGCCTGTGCGTGATGCAGCCGCATCACGATCTATCCCCCCATTTTCCTCCAGCTGTTTGCGGATTTCCCACATTTCTTTTCGATCACGCCCGGCCATGAGATGCCTTTGGTCCGCACACTGTGAGCAGCCAGGTACATCCGGGCGCACCAACGGACCTATCACTCCCTCTCCAAATGATACGAACCCCCGCAGCCATGGAATGCCCGCTTGCCTTATCACCTCTTCCGCCTTTAAATGGACAGCTGGATTCCAGGCATCTTGCAGCAGAAGGACCATAGCCGTCGTTTGCGGTATTCCTGCCTCAAAATCGGTTTGGCGATTCACCTGATATTGGCCGGACAGGTCCCCATGAACATGGTCGGCCAACACTCCTTCCCCGACAACCAATACGTCAGTTTTCACCCTGATTCCTCCTCTCGCAAAAACACCCCAAACACTCCTGCCATTTCTTCCTTCAAGAAAGGTTCCAGATTTAATTCGAAAACACAAATTCGCTTACTGTTCTTCTTCAAAACTTGAATGGCCGACTGTACTAGTTCGGAATTCCCTTTCACCTCGCAAGAAGGAATCACAAGATTCAGGGGCATCTTTTCTTCCTCAAGAACAGGCGATGCCACTATACCTGGGGCTGTTAAGCAAACGGTCTGGTTTTGGACTTTCATGACGGCCTTCTGCAAGGCATTCCGTAATGCGATCGTTACATTCAAACCGACAGCTCCGGACCAGCCGTCGCTCGTTCCTGCCCAAACTACCGGGAAACCGGACACTTCCTCACCCAACGCGATGATCGGCTCTCCTTGCAGCCGGGTCAGCGCTTGTAGATAATACCTGCAGCGTTCATCTTCCACTTGAGCCAACTGCACCGACACGAGTTTCTCCTGGTTGAACCGCTTATTGTCAAACTCTTTATCCAAACAGCTTTGCAGTCCACGGCAAACACATTCAGCAAATGTTTCCCCTGCTCCGACACCGACCGATTCCTTTATATCGTCTGCCCCCTGAAGCGGTGTAAGAGTCGGAATGAGCTGGCTGAGTGTTCGGGATACATATGCTTCAACTCCTGAAAGACCGGATTCCGTTCTCGCTTCCTCATGCGTCAGATCTGAACGGATAATTTCTGGCAGCAGTCCGGCCGGACCGGACGACAGCGGATCAACAACCTGAACTCGGCATTGGGCCAACGGCAGCTGTTTTAAATCTCCCTCATCCCAACGATGAAAGATCCCGGATTCCGAGGATGTCAACCGGCTGAAATACATAAACACCTTCCCCGGCTCACTCGGGTCCGCTTTCTGTTCAAGCCGCTGATCAAAATCTTCAATCCATGCAGCAGTCCCTTTTCCCGTCACTCCCGGGTGGGGAATGAACGGATGCCATTTTCCCTCCATTGTATCCATATCCAACAGATAAAAATGATTGGATTGTTCTGCTGTCGTAACGCCTGTAGCGTCTTTAAACCATTCGAATACCATTATATTGGCCAACATCGCTCCGGCCGTGGCAGAAAAGGAAGATGGTGCCTGATTCTTTTCCAGCTCAGCTTGATGTAAACGATGCCAAGCTGACTCCCAACCCCCCTTGGAATCCGGATGGACAAGCGGACCAGCCATGCCTACTTGATTGATGATCAATGCAGGAAACAGGATCTTTTTCCCTTGCCTGCAAACCGAATGAAGTTCTCTTAACTCCTCTATATCACCCTCTTGTGACACATATAAAATTGAGTCAAAAGGCTGCACGATCTCCTGCCATTCAATCTCTTCTCCCTTTTCAAGCACGACCTCCCCTATGGAAACCTCGTCGTCCGTCTTACGCGCATGCGCCACGATTTCCTTCAATCTTTTTCTATTGGTCGGTACCGTGTCCGTAATGAAGATATGGAATGCGGGCAATCCGGATTCAATCAGCGAGGACACCAATGAAAGGAACAATGGGCCAGAGCCTATAGCCAACGCCTTTTTCTTTCGATAAGTTTCAAAACGGTACGCCCCGGAATCGCCGCAGCTTTCCAGGAACTCGATTTGTGAAGCATACCTTTCAAGTACTTGATTCCTTAATTGATGTGGACTGTCCTGACTTACATCCCGTACAAACCCATTACCGTACAAAACCTCGGCAATTTCCATCACCCTGTTCCGGTATGGGCCAGGCAATCCATCCGTCAACTCGCTTAATGTATGGTTCCCGTTGAACATCGGTAATAGCTTTTCAATCCACTGGACGATCGAACTGCCCTCCATACGGAACGAACTTATGTTATTCCTGAAATACACACCTCTATTCGGTTCCGGAAGAAAAAACGTATCTCTCTTCACTTTCAAACGCATAGAAGGGGTCAAATTCACCATTCCGCTCCTCCTAACCCGATGCATTCTAAGTACTGCTTTTAGCACAGCACTTCACTTTAATCCTATGTACGACAATTTGTCCCTTATGTCTAATGCTATAAAGAAAAGTCCCTGCAGCAAAGCAGGGACTTTTCTTTATAAGACCTGAAACCTTATTGACCGCAACGTCCGCAACGACCGCCGCAACCTCCGCAGCGACCACAACCTCCGCAACGAAAACCGCAACCTCCGCAACCTCCGCAACCTCCACAACGACCGAACCCACAGCCCCCAATAAAGCAACCAAGGCAACCAAAACAACCAAAACCGAAACCAAAGAGTCGGGAATCGTCAGCAGAATACCCTTGCTGGAACTGGTTTTGATCCCAAAGAATTGGCTGGCTTACCTGGAAATCATCGACATTAAGGTTTTGTAATTGATTTTGAAATTCATACATTTTATATAACCTCCGTTTATTATTTATAAGGTAGTGCTTAGAACAGGAAATCTGAACGAAATGGTCAGGGAATTAACACCACGTCAAATACTTCCTCCAACAAAATATGTCAGGGGAGTGGGTAATGCCACTGATTCAAAAGCCTATTTTTATTGAATCTTCATAAAACGGTTCAAGACGGAAACAGGATAATCACTATATTAATTATGCGGCTTAGTACAAATGAAAAACTTCGAGACAAAGCTGAAAGAACCTGGAACTAAGTTGGCAAGCCAAGGATAGGAGCTTAGCTTATCAACTCGAAAAGGGGTCTGGTGCTAGTTAGAAACATAGAACCTCAATATCCTTTTCATCTATGAATTACGATGCAACTCCAAACAATTAATGTATGAAATTCAATCTCGCTTCGAACCAAAATAAAGCCCTTGCACTAACTTATACAAGGACTTTATTTAATCACTTTGAATTTTCTTTTGGTAAATCTAATGTTGGAGTTCGATCAAAGAAATTCCACGGTTTTAACATGGCGTGTACCCATTCTGTTGGCATCATTGGCCATTCTTCAGCTCGTGCTATATGAGTTGCACCTGTGGTCATCCATACCACATTATCTGTATTGTCAATGGAACCGTTGTCTGCCGAATATTGTCCTAATCCTGTATCTGTTTTGCTGCGGTTCGGATATTTACCTTCCGGATATCGCTCATCCGGGTCATAATTTGTGACCCACAACTGCTTGTCCATAAAGTTAACTCGCTTAAAAAGCCAGTCATCATCACTAAATAAGGCTCCTTTGGCAATCGGGTGAGTGCCTCCTGCAAAAGGGATGATTTGATAGGAAACAGGATTTCCTACCTTATTCTCCTTATTAAGATTACTGAACAGTCGAATAGTGGAAGAATCAAATTTTTGAATCGATTCTTGCTCCGTCTTTACTGTTTTTTCTTCTGTTACCATAACACTTTTGCGTGGACCGCCCTCTTGATTTTTTTCTACCTTTGGATTAATTTCCATTAGGGAATTACTTTCGCCATCAACATCTAGGTCAAGCCTGAAATTGTAAATGTGCTGGTGAGTGGTTCCGACAATATTATTATCAAGCAAAGTACCATATTTTGTATCCTCTTTTGCAGTTTTGTCATGCATTGTTTTTGATTTAACACCTTTTACTGCTTCAATACCGGATGCTCCTACATCAATATTAATTATTCCATTTTGTGATAACTTCCAATCAAAGATATAATCATAGTTTCCTATTGTACTAACCCAGCGAACCACTAATTCACGGCGTTCACGGCTTTGATTTTCTTCTTTAAATGTCGCAAGGTCGGCATGTTTATATTCTGGCCCCGCATATTGTTCAAATACTGCAATGGCATTTTTAATAACGTAAGGATTGCCCGAGTTATCTGCAATTGTTGCATCTAGCAGCACGGCGTTTTCTGGTACGTCAGCTCCAAGTTCTAGCGGTGCAGTTAATGTGCCCATTCCATATTCACCAGCATCCAAATAGGACTTGAAGTACCAGCCAACGTCAGGATCTCCGTAAGGAACTATCATCCCACCCAGCGATCCTTCATACATAATTTTTCTTTTTTTCCCATGGTCATCATAAGTAACGGTTGATAACACAGGTCCTACCCGAGTATCCAATCGCAAGTGGAAATCCCAGTTTTGCCAGCTAATCGTATTTCCTTTTATTTCATAGTTCTTGCCTTCAGGCTCGGTAATATTAAGCGGTTTTACATCGGATTTCTTCTCATAATCTCTACCATCATATGCGTTTAATTGCATCGGTATTGGAATGACACCTTCATCTTCTACTTTAATAACTGCTTTCTTTTCAAGATCTACAACAGCGACCAAATTTTCAATAGGATGCGCCCAAAAATTCCCATCCCCTGTATCCAAATAAGATACTATTTTCAATAGACGCTTATCATGCTCCAATTTATCTTCACCATCGAAATAACCTACTGTCAAAGGGGTCGCAACGACCTTTTTAGGGTCATCTATACCCCGCTTTTTTAGCGCTTTTGCATAGTCTTCACTTGCTTCAATGGCTCCTTGAACAGTAGCAAAATCATCCAGAATTAACATGCCATGAACGCCGTCCATTTCATTCCATGAAACTAGTTTTTTTGATGATATATTCACTTCACCCTCAATAACTTGTTTGCCATTCAATGCAATGAACTCTGCTTTTCTTGTAAATGCGTTGTCTTTTTTCTCTTTATCGTACTCCCACTCCCACACTTTCCTTTTTTCGGGAAGCTTCAGTGTAATTTCTGTAAAACGAAGAGTATCTTTATATTTCCCTGCCTCTTTGATTACATTAACCACCGCTTTAATTTCTTTAGGAGTTAAAGGATCTAAAGGATGATAAGCTTCTTTTATTTTAGCTGTTTGCTTGATGTTAGGGAGAACTTCATTCACAAAATGATCAGTTACGTAGATTTTCTCATCTTTTTCTATCACGTTTGATTCAAGTGTAATCGCTTTTCCATTAATATACGCTTTATCAGAATCAGGTATTATTTTTATGACCGTATCATCTTTTTCGATGGTGATTTTTTTTGTAAAAAAACTCCAAAAATCAGATTTAACAGTTGCACCAGTACCTTCTAAAGCTGTTTCTAGCTTAATTAATTCCACTTCACTGCCATGAGCAGAAGCATTGTTATTATGAATTAGTGAATAAGGAGAGAATATGAAAGTTAGTGCAGTCATTACAATAATTGCTGCTTTGAAAGTTCTTTGCTTTGTTTTCATAGAATGTTTCCTTTCATTATTTATTTTTAACTTTCATTAGCTAAATACTAGTCTTAGCCACCGTACCAATTTAAGCCTTTTTCACCTAAATCAATCCATACACTCTTTGAGTGTGTATACATATCCATGGCTTGTACCCCTAATTCTCTACCAAATCCACTTTGTTTCATTCCTCCAAAAGGAGTTGTACTATCTAGCATACTGTACGTATTCACATAGACAGTTCCTGCTTGGATACCACGCGCCATACGATGAGCTCTTTTTAAGTCATTGGTCCATATCCCTGAAGCTAAACCGTAAATAGTATCATTTGCTTGTCGTAGAGCATCCTCTTCATCTTTGAAGCGAATAACCGACACAACTGGTCCAAATATCTCTTCACGCGCAATTGTCATTTCGTTGGTTACATCTCCAAAGATGGTAGGTGTGAAATAATATCCATTTTTCTTGCCTCTTTGGCCACCTGTCACTAATTCCGCACCTTCTTCAAGACCAACCGCTACATACTTTTCAATCGTCTTTAACTGTTGTGCGGAAACTTGTGGACCCATTTGTGTTGTCGCTTCAAGGGGATTTCCTACCCGTATTGATTGTACTTTACTAGCAAAAAGATCCATAAATTTATCATAAATACTTTCTTGGACAAATAAACGAGAACCAGAAGCACAAACTTGACCTTGTGCAAAGTAAATGCCAAACATCGCTCCATTAACTGCATCTTCAAGAGTGGCATCGTCAAATACAATGTTAGGTGATTTCCCTCCCAGTTCTAACGAAACTGGTTTCAAGTTTTTTGTAGCTGCTTGCATAATTAAGCGACCCGTGTCCGTTGACCCCGTAAAAGCAATTTTATCGACGTCTGGATGGGAAGCTAAACCAGATCCCACGGTTGAACCTGGACCGGGTACAATATTAATCACCCCATCAGGAATACCGACTTCTTGGAACAGTTTAGCCAGTTCTAAAATACTTGTTGATGTTTCTTTTGCTGGCTTAATAACAATTGTATTTCCAGCCGCTAGAGCAGGAGCTAATTTCCACATCGTCAGCATTAAAGGAAAGTTCCAAGGGACAATGGCGCCAATTACACCTAATGGTTCTTTTAGTGTGTAGTTGAAACGATTGTGAGGTGATGCTAATGTATCACCCTGAACCTTATTTGCAAGTCCTGCATAGAACTCCAGTACATCTATGGTAGAAGGAAGCGCTATATGCTTGGTTTCATTGATTGGTAAACCATTATCTTTTGATTCTACTTCCGCTAAAAAGTCTGAATTCTCCCACATTTTCTGAGCTGCTTTATACAGAAGTCTACCTCGGTCACTAGGAGACATAGTCGCCCATGGTCCGGATTCGAACGCTTTTCGAGCTGCTTTAACTGCATGGTTTAAATCTTCCTCGCCCCCTTGTGAAACAAGGGCATGAACTTCTCCTGTGCCAGGATTAATCGTTTCAAATGTTTCTCCTGAGAGTGAATCTGTCCATTTTCCATCGATAAATAGTTGATATTTTTTCATTTTCTCCACCTCTTATTTATTTTTTTGTTAAAACTTCGAAATTACTAACCATACAATTTTGAAAAACATAGGTTGCTAGGTTTCCTTATGTGATGCGTATCTTGAATAAGCTAAAAGCTCCTAACTTTGTTTACACGCAGCGTTGGAAAGCGATTACATTTTTATGATTTTTCAACATGGATAATGAACTCTAAATTCTTGTTTTTGGTAAATGGCATCCATTAAAAATGAATGTCATCAGGAGTAATCCCTAGCTCTTTAAACTTCGTACGATAAACTCTATATTCAGATAGATATGTCATAATGTAGTCTGAAATCTGCTCATTTATAGTGCTTCTATTTCAGCACGAGTTAGCGTTTCAATTTCTGAATTGTACATGAATGCATACCTCTTCCATTATTTTATTGATTTTTTTAAAGAGATAGAGTAATTAGTAACTCTAAAAAACACATAAATATACCCAAAAATTTAACAACCGTTACAAAAACGTTATATAAATAAACATTACTCTCCTTCAATTAACCTTAAATCAATAACTCAAAAGTGTACTACGCATTCACTTATTCAGTTTTGATAAGGAGATGTTTATTTTCCTACCTCATACACTTCCGTTTCTTTCATCTCCTTAGGTTAATTTTAAAAAGTCTTTCTAATTTATTAACTATTACATGTAATTATTTTATATTATCCAGAAAAATCAGAAAATTTACTATTACCCAAATGGGTCATTTTATATCAAAAAGTAATTCATTTTATTTTAAAATGTTATATAATCAAAAAAAGTTAACATGGAGGAAAGCCTATGAAGGATATGTCTAACCCCAGCTACAAAAAAATTTTATCTTTTATGGATGAAATTACTTTTTCTAATGAAAATTTCCGTGAAAAAGTACTACAGACCTTTGAGAATTTATTTGGTTACTGCCAATCTATTTTTTGGTTATGTGATGATAATAATGACTTGTTCGAACCTATTACGTTAAATATAGATAAATATGTTATGGATGATTATCTTAATAACTTTTATCAATTAGATTTGCTAATCCCAAAATATAATATGCAAAAAGCAAGTAAACAAAATGTTATAAAAAACCTTGATTTACTTCCGCCTGAATTATATGAAAAAAGTGTATACTACAATGATTTTATGTTAAAATATGGATTTTATTATGATGTGGGTGTTTTTTTATATGATAGAAACAGTATTAAAGGTGTTCTGAACTTCGTTAGATCCAAAAAGGAGAAGCCTTTTAGTACATCCGATATTATGTGTTTAGAGGTTATTTCTAGGTTCTTATCGCAAAAAACAAGCGATTTCCCTTATCATTCTGTAAGCGTTCCCAAAGAAAACCTAATTAATCCTTTGAAAAATAAGATTCTGGCTAGTTCTCAAGATCTCAGACAACCAGATTTAACATTAAAAGAAGCAGAAATATTACAACTGGTTCTAAAAGGGCATACCAATATCACCATTGCCAGCGAACTATTTATTAGTGTTAATACAGTAAAAAGACATTTGCAAAATCTTTATAGAAAGTTTGATGTCTCAAACCGAACAAGTTTATGCTATAAAATTGTTAAACCTTAAACACAATCAAAAAAACCAGAAGGTCCCCAACACCCTTCTGGTTTTCATATTAATTGCCTTAAAATAATTTTTTCCTTCGTCATTTACAATGAAAAAATCCTTATTATAAAGATTGCCCCACCCTTATTGATGGGAGAATCACTTATGTACTGTCGTATCCAATCAGGCGTTTCTCCATGTCTTTTCAAAATATAAGAAAGCTGTATAGAATCTTTAATAGGAAGTTACCTCTTGTGCTTAATAAGAATCCACACATCACTCTTTCCAATTAGTTCTGCAGTTGTTCATAACGATTCCAGTTCACCGATTTTTCCAGCACGATTGATATCAAGACGCCCATTATGAGCCCATTCGTCAAAAATGGCTGTAAAAGCGTGGGAACATTCGAAAATGCATTAGGCAGGATGTTCATCAAGCTCACTCCAATCAATACTGGTACGGCAAGCCTGAATATCGTGTCTGAAGTGAAATGCTGGCCCTTGACGCTATTGAAAGCCGTACCGAACAGCTGAAGGTAAGCAACGAACAATACTGCATTCCCGACTGTTATCGGCATGGTGGCCAGGAAAGCGATGAAAGGAGGAATGAGCCCAATTATGGTCAATAACATGCCTCCAAGTAAGAAGGGCCTCCGCTCATAGATTTGTGTGCTCTGCAAAAATCCGATGGATGAAGTAAAAGGTGTATACGGAACAAGTCCAAGTAACGGAGCGAAAATGGTAAAACCGCCAGTCATGAATAAAGAATTTCGATACTGTTTGTGTTCAGCTTCATCACCGATTAATTCCGATGCGGCTTGAATGGAAGCGAACGTGTTGCACAAATTCAGTAATCCTGCAAAGAAGGAAATCGCTATGATCCCGAATTCCAGGTTTGGAGCACCTAATGGGAAAAATGAAAATGAAGCACCCGTCGATCCCATTTCTCCCCCGGCCTCCGGAAATAGCAGCTCGTAAAAAATCCATCCCACCATAATCCCGATCAATATGGAGAAATTGCTTATGGTCCTTGGTCCTTTTATCTTTAATATACTTACTAAAAGTACAATCCCCACTGATAGGAAACTGACCGGGATGTTAATTTCCCCATTCTCCGTAATCCCCAGCATCCCCTTGAAAAAGACAAAGATGAGCTGGAACGTCAGAAGGAATAAATAAACCGTCATGACCATGGGGGTGAAAATCTTCTGGACAAAAGAAATCAGGTTGAAGGCAGCAATAATGAGGGTCACGACACCAGCAGCAATGAGGCCAGTAGCAATTCCCCCTCCAATCTCAGCATAACCGAGCCCTATGGATGGTGCTGATAACCCTAAATTCAGCATCACTCCCCACAATAGACCGGAGTGCCCTTCCATAAGTGGATACTTATGCCCCTTCCACCCCTGAAACACGCAAGCGATCCCGGTGAAAATGAGCGAGCTTCTCATCGTCATTTCCGTAACATTGGGAGGAAGATCAAAAGCTGCGCCAATCGATATGGGCACTACTACCGTATTTGCAAAAATAAAAAACAACCATTGAAAAGAAGAAAATAGAGTCACAGAAGAACTCCAACTTTTCATAGATTCCATCTCCTTTGAACATGATACTTTTGAAGCTCATGGTGAATTTCAATTGCCCTTCCGTTGAAAAAGGCGATAAGACCGCACCATGCTATAAACGCGGTTACAGGATGGTCTGCTGCCATTGCTGGACACATGATCAATGTCAGATGACCTTTGCAGACGCATGCGAAATGATAACGTTACCATTAATAGTAACAAAGACTGCGGCTCCCTGCTAAATTGTTTGCTTGACTAAGGCTGGAAGGCAAATGGACAAGCAGAAGCCAGTCCGTTTAAAATATTTCGGTGGAATAACGATAATGACATGGGAGGGAGTCCTTAACCAATATAGAAAAAAATCACTTCCACAGCATATAACATAAGCAAGTAAAAGTACATGGATGCGGAAGCCGTTCCATAACCAAAACGAAAAAGGAAATCCGGAAGTATCCAGAAATCCTTTTTGGTTTAGTCTTACCGTTCAATTGACTGCTTTTGTTTATATAGTGAACCGGAAACCAAGTTTCCTTTGTAAATGACCGCTTTACGTTCAGAACGCCTGGCAACTGCCTCTGCAGAACAGCTTGCGTCAACTAACACCAGACTTGCGGCATCTCCCGCTTTCGGCCATACCTGGTTACCCTTTTCATCCAACGGGGTTTTTCCGCCGGTTATATACCCGAGTGTCCGGGAAAGTGAGACTTCATCAATCCATTTGAAACGTTCTGCGAGCCTTCCTGCTCTCTCCAAGATGTCACCATTCCCAAGAGGGGACCATACATCAAAGATATTATCATTTCCTACTGATACTTCAACCCCTCTTTCATGTAATAAATCGACAGGGGGCATCTGCCTGTTAATAGGGACACTGGTGACGATGGAAATCCCCGCATCCTTAAGAATGTCAGCCAGATCATAGGCTTCTTCCCTGGATACGTCCCCGATACCGAAAGCATGGCTTAATGCTACCCTGCCTTCCCAGCCCGCCTGCTTGGTCAGAGCTGCCAAACGTTTCATTGTGAACGTGCCCAGATGGCCTGGATCATGCAAATGCAAGTCCACATCAGCGTTCGCTTCCACTGCTAAATCCACCAATTGAACCAGCGATGCTTCAATATTGTTATCGACTGTGGCTGGATCCACCGCCCCGACAATTCCTGCTCCGTTTCGCAATGCCTCCCTGACAAGCTTGACAGAACCGGACCGCAATAATCCGTGCTGCGCAAATGCGACGATTTCTGAACTGAGTCTATGAGAATAGCCAGCAAGCGCCTGTTGTACCTGCTCTAAGTTTTGCAATCCCACTTCCGGATAAATATCAACATGAGTCCGTACATGTGCAGAGCCAGAAGCTAAAAGGATTTCCAGTAAAGATTCAGCACGTTTACATGTGCTTGTTGCAATGGAAGGCAAAACCCTCTTCTCATTTTCAAAGCGTTCAATGACACTTGAAGAAGGAGTGCACGCTCTCCAAACATCCCCCATCAGTGTCTTATCAAGATGAACATGCTTTTCGATGAAGGATGGTAACGCCAGCAATCCTTTTGCATCTTCCACAGGCAAATCTTCATGTATGGCTTCCCCATCTTTGACAATCTTCGTGATCCTTCCATCCTCCATCAACAGATGAAATAGCCCGGTCATCGTTCCTGTAACTCTTTCATTCTCTTTCCGGTAACCACATTCCAAACGAACATTCTTTAACCAATAGATTGTGTTCATGATCTTCATCCCTTCTTGAAATAGACCTTCAATTCGACTTCAAGGCAGATTCGCGATCGAGTCCGCCGTAAACCAGATTTCCATTGACCATAACCGCAGCACGTTTCGATCTCCTGGCAACCGCCTCGGCAGCACATGATGCATCCACCAAAACCATACTTGCATCATTTCCCACTTGCGGCCATAAACGATTTCCTTCAGGGTCCAGTGTCTTGACCCCTCCCGTAATGAATTGGAGCGATTGAGACAATCCATACTCGTCCTTCCAGTTGTACCTCTCGGCCAATCGGCCTGCCTTTTCCAGCATATCTCCTGTACCGAACGGGGACCAGGAGTCATAAAAGCCATCGCATCCGAGAGCAACATGAACACCTTTTTCATGCAGTGAATCAATCGGGGGAATGACCCTGTTGATCGGAACTGTAGACATGATGGCTACCCCCAGGTTAGATAATTCACTGGCCAGTTCATTTGATTCTCCTATTGAAACATCACCAAGCGCAAAAGCATGACTGATGGCCGCTCTGTTTTTCCACCCTGCTTCATCGATCAAAGAAGCCAGTTTCTTGATCGTATATAAACCTAGATGACCGGGATCATGTATATGAATATCAATATCTGCATCAAATTCAACGGCCAAATCGACCATTTCAAATAGGGAAGCTTCTATATTATTATCCACGCCGCCAGGATCCAGGCCGCCCACCAAAGACGCCCCTTCTTTCATCGCTTGTCTCATCAACCCTTTTGAATTCGTTCTTAGCAGCCCATGCTGCGGGAAAGCCACGATCTCGTATGTCATTTTCCCTTTGAAACGATATAATGCGCTTTGAATCTCTTCCAAGTTCTTCATACCGATGTATGGATCGATGTTAACATGCGTCCTTACATGCGTCGCCCCGCCGCTTAACAATAATTGAAGCATCCGTTCAGCCCGGAGCCGACCGGTTTCAGCCAGTTCAGCAAGCTCTTTTGCTTCTAACTTTAAGCGTTCGATTAAATTCGGAACCAGAGTGCATGAGTTCCATGGCAGTCCTAAATAAGTCTTGTCAAGATGGTTATGCATCTCCTTGAAAGGAGGAAGTGCAAGCAGCTTTCCCGCGTCGTGAACAGGATCATCCGTTTTCAAAGGCATACTTGAAGCCAATTGCAATTCCTTTATGATCCCATTTTTTATATACATGTTGTATGCAGCTGTCTTCGTCCTATCAATTCGTTCATTCTCAAAAACAAATCCACTATCAAGTGTAACGTTTGTAAGCCAGTATGCTTCATTCATCAAATCACTCTCTTTAAAAGAAGATTAAACACCTGTCGTCTCAAAAGATGAAATAGATCCGCTAACAACATTGCCCCTGAAGATGACAGCGGCACGCTTTGCCCTTCTAGCCACCGCTTCCGCAGAACAACTGGCATCAAGCAACACGATATTCGCTTCATCCCCGACATTAGGCCACGCCTTGACCCCGTCTTGGTTTAATGGGGTCTTCCCTCCTGTTATGAATTGCAGGCTTTGCGCTAAGGAACGTTCTTCAATCATGCGAAACCTCTCGGCAAGGCGACCGGCCTTTTCCAGATTGTCCCCGATGCCAAAGGGTGTCCAATGATCAGTGATGCTGTCATTACCTAATTCGACTTTCACCCCTTTTTCATGAAGCAGGGGGATGGGAATCGTTCTGAAGATCGGCACTGTGGATGTAATCGATATTCCTGTTTCCGAAAACCTTTCGGCTATGCCTGTTGCCTCCGGGACTGAAAGATCTGCCAAACCGCTTGCGTGGCTAACCGTGACCCTTCCTTGCCAGCCTGCGTCTTCAGTCAGTGAAGCGAGGCGCTGCATCGTGAAGAGTCCAAGGTGATCCGGATCATGTAAATGGACATCGATATCGGAATTATATTCAACCGCGATATCCATGATTGTTTCAAGTGATCGCTCTATGTTTTCATCAATGGTGGCGGGATCCACGCCGCCTACCAGATTCGCGCCATTCTTCATGGCCTCCCTTATCAAACCGACGGAATTGCTGCGTAATAGTCCATGCTGTGGGAATGCGACGATTTCATACGTCAATTTATCCTTATATCCTTCCAGTGCCTGAATGGTAGCTTCCAAGTTTTTCAGACCTATAACGGGGTCAATGTTGCAATGTGTGCGTATATGGGTAGATCCGAAGTCCAATAATAAATCCAGCATTGTTTCCGCTCTTACTTTAGCAGTAGGCAATAATTCTGGCAGTAAGACCTGCTCTTCTTCTATCCGGGTTTTCACGCCATTAATGGCAGGCATGCAAGCCTTCCACGGACCGCCATAGTAGGTTTTATCAATGTGGATATGCATTTCCTTAAACGAGGGAACCATCAGGAGACCGTGAACATCATGCTGTGGATCCTGATCCGTTATCGATTCCTTCGCTAATAAAATCGAGGATATTTTTCCATTTTCAATCTTGATGTGGTAATTTCCGGTTTCAGTGCCGGTGATCGTTTCATTTTCATTATAAGTAAAACCATTTTCCAAGCGTACATTCGTCAACCAATACGATTGAGACATTAAACTCACCCTTCCACTCCAGATTGAATATGCATCACTTTCATTATAGTTCTAAAAATCAACAAATAATTTCAGAATTTTTACTCGTTTTTATGTTATTTTTACTTATTGTGCCAAAGAAAAAGACTCACCCTAATGGATGAACCCTTTCAGACTGTAGACAACTCTATGAAAACTCAGTTTGCCTGCAGTTTTTCATTTAAAAAGTTCAATTGATTTCAGAGATCCGCTCCCTTTCCGCCGACTGTCTGCCAAGCCTCCTCGGCGCAAGCGCCTGTGGGGTCTCGGCTAGCCAGTAATTCGGCAGGAGTGTCGCAAATCTCTTCAATCCAATGTAGATTACAGTAAAAAACCATAAAGACCGGAGCACTTTGTTCGACCCGCTGCACTGTCTTGGGCCGTTGACGCAATTTATCGACCTAAACCACAAAATATTCGGCCGTTCACGCACAGTATTCGGCCTACCCCGCACTTTATTCGACCGTTCACGAATTTTTTTCGACCTTCACCTTACTATTCGGACTCCAATCCTCATTTCTGGCTACAGTTATACTCCCTTGGACGCGCTTTTCCCGCAGGAGTCTTGCACACCCGTTCCAATCAACTTTGTTAGAACACTTAGATAGAAACCATATCTGAGGAATTGAAAATGTTGCTTTGGGTCAGTTGGTCGGGAACATCATTTGATGAAAGATACGTTTTCCGAACCCCTTTCGTCTACAAACTGAAAGGCTCACCCTAATGGATGAACCTTTTCTTCTTATTTCCCCATCACTTTATCGTTACGTCATTTATTTCCAGATAACCTGAAGGGCTGATTGAAAATCCTTTTACTTCTTTAGCGACTGCAGCAACATTTTCTATGACCCTTACAGGAATATACGGGGTGTCACCCATCTCGATTTCCTGTGCCTCTGCGTACAGTTCTTTGCGTTTCCCTTCTTCTTTTTCCTTCCTGGCGGCATCTATTAAACGATCAACCTTTTCATTACTGTAAAAGAATGTATTTCCTGCCGCTCCCTGTGATTCCGTATGAAATAGATTATATTGATTATAATCGGCATCCCCGGTCGCGTTTCTCCAGCTGATGATGAACATTTCCGATTGCCCTTTATTCACTTGTTCAACGAACGAACCGTACTCCATAACCTGCACCTTCAAATTAATCCCGATACCTTTTAGTTGGGATTGCAGGACCTCGGCCAAGTTAACTCTTTCTTTACTGTCCATTGTCAGGATGGTTGCATCCAAGCCTTCTGAATATCCAGCTTCGGCCATCAGTTTCTTCGCTTCCTTCAGGTTGTAATCATAGGCTTCGAGATCTTCGTTGTAACCGAATACTTTAGAGCCCATCAAGGAGTTCGCCTTCACTCCCACATTATTAAAGACACCCTTGATGATCGAGTCCATTTCAATGGCATGGGCGATGGCTTTACGGACCCTTACATCATTGAACGGTTCTTTATTGACATTGAAACCTAAATATTCGGTACCATACCCTTCACTGCGGTAAACATCCATTGCCGGTGAAGATTCAACCTGGTCCATGACAGCTACAGGAAGAGGCTCTGCGATTTGCGCTTCACCGGTTTCAATCATCGATATCCTCGTGGAGTCTTCCGGGACGACCTTGAAGATGACCTTGTCCACTTTTGGCTCGTCTCCCCAATAGCTGTCGTTTTTCGTCAATGTGATTTCCTGGCCTGGGGACCATGAATCAAAAACGAAAGGACCGGTTCCATTCGGTTCCTGGATAATCTTTTTGCCATACTTTTCAATCGTTTTCGGACTGATGATTCCGCCTTCGTGATTCGCCAATATGGAAAGGAGAGGGGAAAATGGCTCCTTTAAAATGAATTGCACGGTAAATTCATCAACCGGTTTCACCTCTTTTACCATTTCGAACACTACTGCCCTGGGAGAAGCTACCTTCGGATTCAATAGTCGATCAAACGTCTTTTTTACTGCGTCTGCATTAAATGGCGTGCCATCATGAAACTTTACATCTTCCCTAAGCTTGAATTCCCAGGTCGTGTCATTTATTTGCTTCCATTTTTCTGCTAGCATTGGCTGTATCTCACTATTCTCATCCCGTTGTACAAGACCTTCATAGACTTTATGGTGAGTGACGCTAGCGGCGTTAATCGTGGACATGAACTGCTGATCCAAATTCTCAGCGTCGGATAAGCGGGCAATGACCAATGTCCCCCCTTTGTTTGATGCCCGGTTCGGATCACTTGCCGTTGTGTTTACGTCATTTTTAGAAGAACAGCCCGTAATGATGATAGCCATGATCATGACTAGAAAAAGCTTACCTGTCCCACGTTTTAACCCCATGGTCTTCTACCTCCCAATTTCATTTTTCGAACATTTATCTAATTATAGGAAATATTCTGACTACTTATTTCGAATATCTTTACTATGTTTTTCATTTTCTTTACTTGTTGTCATAAATCGCTTCCGTCTCGCTTAACGATTCCACGACCTTGAATGATGGCTTAAACAATTCTTTCTCGGGAAGCTCCTGATAATCTCTTTCCATATATCCTCTTCTCATCTTCTTATAATATTGTTGTCCCTTATATTTGATTTCCGTTAAATCCAGATTGGGGATTATTTGATCCTTCATGACTACCTTTCCATTTATGATGGATAATTTAACGTCCCTTCCAGACCCGCTTACGAACATGGTTCGAATGGGATCATCGATTAACCCCATATGAAAACTGTCCAAGTCAATCGCGCTGATATCCGCCTTGGCCCCCGCTGCGATGCGTCCTAAATCGTTCCTGCCAAGAAAAGCGGCCGCATCAATTGTGGCTGACCGAAAGAAATCGGCATAGACAGAGCCTTCCGTTTCTCCTTCCACCATCCGTGAGAGCATGCTGCCTGTCCTGACATTCTGGAACATATCAGGAGGGAATGTGTCCGTTCCAAGGGCGATATTGATCCCAGCCCGTTTATATTTAGCAAAAGATTCTAACGCCTCCCCATGCCTCCCAATGATCAGAGGGCAATGAATCACCGTTGTATTCGTTTCAGCAAGCAGCGCCAAGTCATCACCCTGGCCATATTTCGCTTTACTATATCCTGAAACAAAGTGGGCATGCGGGATCCCTGTTCTTGGACCGAGAAAGCCAAGGTCGTACAAATATCTGATCGGTGTAACTTGATGGGCTTTCCAGATGGTGTTGAATTCAAAACTTCCTTGTGCAGCATGCAGCTTTATCGGTACGTCCAATTTTTCGCTGTAATATTTAATCTGCTTTAATTGATCTGCCGTTTGGGACTCTATACGTTCTGGGGCAAGCATCCCTCTGACCATACCTTCATAAGCTCCATCGAATTTTTCTACAAACTCGACCGCTTTCCGTAATCCCGCTTCCCCGGCTTTTTCATCCCAATGCAGTTTAATATTCCCGTTAGGCTGGACGACTCTCATTCCTGATTGGAAACTCGGACCAAGGTAAATCCTTAACCCCAATCCAGCTGCATGTTCTGCCGCAGCTGCCAATTCATCATAGGTTTCTGCCCAGCTTTTATAAAAAACGGAAGTAATGGGCATCGCCGTCGTCACGCCATGAAGGATGAGTTGTGAATAAGCATATAGTGATTTAAAAGCTTCTTCTTCCTCGGTCATTAATTCAGGATGTCCGCTTTTTATATAATTCTCTGACCAGAGAAGGTTTTTCTGTCTGTCGGCATCGGCTTCAAAATGTAAAATATCATGGTCAATGTCCCCTAATGCATTTAAATCTATGAACCCGGGACTGATAATGGCGTTACCGGCATCCATTACCTCGTCCACTTCTTCTGGATAATTTTTTCCGACATACAGAATCGTGTCTTTTTCATAAATGATTTCTGCGTTTTCCAAAATGACATGATCGCATCCATCATACCCAATTACATATCTTCCTTTAAGCTTGGTTTTCATCTTATTCCCCTTTCACCATTGCGGCAGCGTCTTCTCTTTCGTCATATCGCTTTTCATCTACATATGCCCTGGCATGGCCCCAGAAATATTTCGTCGGTTGCATATACTTTTCGAGCCCCGCACGCTTTATCGTTGAAAAGGCCTCCTCATTCGCTTCATCAAGCACTGTACTTTCATGGACCGTCCGTACATTCCTCCCTTCCATGATCAATTTCCCATCCACGATGACATGCTCCACATCATTCGCCACTGCTTGAAATACAAGCCTGTGTACATGCATGAATTCAGGGGTCAGATGAGGCTGATGCAGATTGACCGTAATGACATCCGCTTTTTTCCCGATCTCAATGGAGCCTATTTCATCATCCCAGCCAATGCATTTCGCAGCATCTATCGTGATCATTTCCAAAAGCTTGCCTGGCGGTAAATAATAGTAGTCCCTAAGCGCTGCCTGGTGAACAAACTGTGTTTTCCTCATTGCCTGAAACATATCGAAACTTGTGGAAGGGGAAGTCCCATCCGTGGAGATTGCCACAGTTGCACCCATCTCCAATAATTCAGTTATCGGGGTACGGGCATGAACCTGGCCAAATCCAGGTGATGCACTGACGTTGGTACCTGTTTCTGCCAGTATTCTTGCCTCATCGAAGGAAATGCCCCGACAGTGCTGTAAATGGACATCTGGACCCAATAGGGCATTTTCCTTATCCTGTATCGCTAAATGAATCATTCCGCCAAAGGCATCAGAGTGAATGCGTGTGTTATATTTCCTGGCAATCTCCCTTATTTTCTTCGCTTGATAAAGGTCATGATCAGTCAGCCCATAAAGCCTGTCAGGAGATGTGGGATTCGAGGGATCCACGGATGTCACGATGACAAATGGTGTAATGAAGGCTCTCGTGCGGTCTTCATTCGCATGGTTCAGCGCCTCGATTACAGCTTCCGCCCCCTGTAGCACTTCTTCATAGGAAACTTCCTTTACCACTCTCTTTCCGTCAATCCACCGGCTGAACGAATGGGGCCATGGGGGGTTGCAAGGACCCGTGCATACCACTTCCCTGATCCCCACTTCGGCGTATGCTTTTGCATGATTGATGGCAAAAATCGGTTCATCGGACCGCGGCATGGATCCTAACACGCTCACCCCAGTTGTCACGCCCGCCTTTAATCTCTCAAGTGAGGATAGCTTTCCTTCGTAATACCAAAAGTCATCTGTCACAAAATGCTTGTACGCATTCGTCATGATGGGCATCCAAAAATCAATATTCTCCATTGCGATCGTTTTGAACATGGAATGTCCCCCATGCCCATGAACATCTATCAACCCCGGCAATATGCATTGATGGCTGCAATCGATGACTTTTACAGCCTCATACTGCAATTTCAGATTTTCGGTGGAATCAACGGCTAAAATCCTTCCTTGATGTATGGCTACGGCGCCATCCGGCAGAATTCTCCTGTTTTGATCCATGGTTATCACGGTCCCATGGATTAGCAGTAAATCTATCATATTTTCCCCTCCTAATTGAGAAGACAGCATAACATCCTTATGCTGCCTTCCTTTTGTGATGAATTCCTACTTCACGGTTACGTCATCAAGCATTAAATAATTTGCCGGATTCAGCCAAAGTCCTTTAACCGTTTCGCCATATACGGCCAGGTGTTCATAGTTACGGATAGGAACATATGGAACTTCTTCCCTTTCAATTGCTTGTGCCTTGGAATATAGTTCCTTACGTTTATCGCCATCCGATTCTTTACGTGCATTTTCAATCAATTTATCCACTTCCGGGTTGCTGTAGAATGAACTATTTCCCGCAGCGCCTTGGGATTTGCTATTGAAAAGATTGAATTGATTATAATCTCCATCCCCGGTGGCATTGCCCCAGCCGCCTATCGCTACCTGGTGCTCGCCCTTGGCTGTCGCGTCAATGTAAGCCCCATACTCAAGGACTTGAATCTTGACCTTGATTCCAATTCCTTTTAACTGGGATTGAATCACCTCGGCCATATTGATCCTTTCCTTACGATCACTCGTCGTCAGTGTAAACTCCAAACCATCCTTGACCCCCGCTTCAGTCAAGAGCTTCTTCGATTCATTAATATCGTAGTCGTAGCCTTTTATATCCGGATCATAACCAAACACCTTTGGGCTCATTGTTGAATTTGCCCTCGTACCGACGTCGTTATAAACCCCTTTGATAATGGAATCGACCTCGATGGCATGAGCGACCGCCTTACGGACCCGTACATCATCAAAAGGTTTTTTCTTAACATTGAAGCTTAAGTATTCAACTGCAAGTCCCTCCGTGCGATATAAATCCATCGTGCCCGACGCTTCGATCCTATCAATCTCGGTAACTGGCACTTGATCTGTCACATGTGCTTCACCCGTTTCAATCATCGCAATCCTCGTGGCATCTTCAGGGACAACCTTGAATACCACCCCATCGATCTTAGGCTTATCTCCCCAGTAATCCTTGTTTTTCGAAAGTGTGATTTCTTCACCAGGCTTCCACGATTTAAAAACGAATGGCCCTGTACCAACGGGGTTTTGTGCCAATTTGTCACTATTTTCCTTAATCGCTTTAGGGCTGATGATGCTTCCTTCATTACTCACTAAAATCGATAACAGCGGAGCATAAGGATATTTCAACTTGAATTGTACGGTCGTTTCGTCAACGGCTTTAATTTCTTTGATCATTTCCAATTTACCAGCCTGCGGCGAAGCTGTTGCCGGGTCCAGTATCCTGTCGAAATTTGTTTTCACCGCTTCGGCATTGAATGGGGCCCCATCATGGAATTTGACTCCCTCCTGCAATTTAAACTCCCAAGTGACATCATCCAGCTGTTTCCACTCTTTTGCGAGCAGCGGTTTAGGATTCATGTTTTTGTCAGGAATGACCAATGTTTGATAAACCTTTTCATAAATGACGTTTGCAGATGGAATGTCTGTTATGAAATGAGGGTCCAACGTGGTCGCGTCAGATAATCGCGCGACGATCAGCGTTCCTCCTTCTTTCGCTTTTTCCTCTGTTTCCTTGCTGCCGGTTTGTTCTGTTGCACATCCTGATAAAACGGATGAGATGCCTAATAAAGAGGCAAAAAGCAACCCAATCATACCTTTTCTCATTCTATTTCCTCCCTTTTCATCCTCCCTTTGTTTCTCCAAGTAACTTTCAGCTATGAGTACATCGGGCTTACTGTAAATTATAAAAAAAAATGAAATTTTATATTTTCAGAATCTTTACTCATTTTTTAATTATCTTTACTGCTTTTCCGCATCATATTTACTTCAATTCCTTTTTTGAATAAATTGAATGAAAGAAAAGGAGGAAGTCCAATGAAGCCAGAGGTCGTAATCAATAATACCGAATTGAATGTAAACGAAAGAAAATCTCCGAAACTAAGACACTGGAAAGCCTTTTATAAAAAGTTCAAGCGAAATAAATTGGCATTGATAGGCGGGTACATCGTACTTTTTTATATTTTATTGGCTATCTTTGCACCTTTGATCTCACCGCAGGATCCCTATGAAATTGATTTAGTCAACAAACTCCAGCCTCCGTCAGCCGAACATTGGATGGGTACGGATGATAAGGGAAGGGATATTTTAAGCAGATTATTATATGGGACAAGGCTTTCATTAACGGTCGGGTTTGTCTCTGTATTCTTCGGGGCGTTCATTGGCATACTCCTCGGGTTAACAGCTGGTTATTACGGAAGATGGATCGATACCGTCATTATGAGGATTGTCGATGTTCTGCTGGCTTTCCCGGGAATATTGCTTGCTCTTGCCATCATCAGTGCCCTTGGTCCAAGTTTAATCAATGTAATGGTAGCGGTCGGCGTCTTTTCCATACCGATGTTTGCCCGGATTGTACGCGGTTCCACATTGTCAGTCAGGAAGCTGGAATATATCGATGCCATTCGTGCATTGGGAGCCACTGATTTCACAATCATATGCAAGCATATTTTTCCGAATATTCTATCGCCTGTCATCGTTCAAGCCACATTACGTCTGGCAACGGCCATTCTGTCGGCAGCCGGATTATCATTTCTCGGACTGGGAGCCCAGCCGCCCTCGCCAGAATGGGGAGCGATGCTGAGCAGCGGTCGGGATTATTTGTTCAGCGCCCCCCACATCGCTTTGTTTCCGGGGATAGCGATATCAACACTGGTACTTGGTTTCAACATCTTCGGGGATGGACTTAGAGATGCCCTGGATCCAAGAATGAAAAAATAAGGAGGAGAGAAAATGTTCGTATTTATTATCCGACGGGTACTTCAAACCATACCGGTTTTACTGGGAGTAAGTCTTGTTGTTTTCCTCATCATGCAAATGGTACCTGGAGATCCGGCAACACTGCTTGCAGGTGAAGGAGCAACTAAAGAAACGATTGAATCGCTGCGGCATGAGCTTGGCTTGGATCGTCCAATCCTCTATCAGTACGTCGACTATATCCTTCATGCCGTTCAAGGTGACTTCGGGGAATCACTCCGCAGCAGCCGCCCAGTTTTGGACGAAATCATGGTCCGTTTGCCCATCACCCTTGAACTTGCACTTGCCAGCATTTTCATAACCGTCGTGCTTGGAATGATCGCAGGAATCATCTCGGCTACCAAGCAATACTCGGCAGCTGACATTTCCATCATGATCGTTGCTTTACTGGGAATCTCGTTACCTAGTTTTTGGTTGGGCCTCATGCTTATCTACTTCTTTTCCGTGAACCTTCATTTGTTTCCGGTTTCAGGTTGGGGAACTTTCAGGCACATGATACTCCCAGCCATAACCCTTGGGGCCGGAGGGGCGGCCATTGTAGCCAGGATGACCAGGTCGAGCATGCTTGAAGTCGTTCGCCAGGACTACATCCGGACCGCAAGAGCCAAGGGATTAAAAGAATATATCATCATTTATAAACATGGCCTGAAAAATGCGCTAATCCCCGTCATTACAGTCGTTGGCCTCCAGTTCGGTGCACTCCTTGGCGGCACCGTATTGACAGAGTCCGTTTTTGCCATCAATGGACTTGGGAGATTGATAGTCGATGCAATCAGAACGAGGGATTTGCCGATGGTCCAAGGCGGGGTCCTCATCGCTTCCGTTATCTTCGTATTCATGAATTTAGCAGTGGATGTCCTCTATCGATACTTTAACAAAAGAATAGACTTGAACTAAGGAGGTATGATGATGAAACAGGTTGATGATAAAATTCTGGAGGTAAAAAATCTGCAGACCCACTTTTTCACTGACGAAGGAACGAGTAAAGCAGTCAACGGAATCAGTTTCTCCCTTAATAAAGGGGAAACGCTTGGAATCGTCGGGGAGTCGGGAAGCGGGAAAAGCATAACATCACTATCGTTATTAAGGCTCATTCCATCGCCACCCGGCAAGATTGCCGGTGGCAGCATCCTTTTTAAAGGGGAGGATTTGCTTACGAAGTCTGAAAAACAGATGCGTTCCATACGCGGAAATGAAATTTCGATGATATTTCAGGAGCCGATGACATCATTGAATCCCGTATATCCAGCGGGCGAACAAATTGCAGAAGCGATCCGGCTCCATCAAAAGCTGGGAAAGAAGGAAGCATGGAATAAAGCGGTCGACATGCTTCGGCTCGTCGGCATCCCCTCACCCGAAAAAAGGGCAAAACAGGAGCCGCATGAGCTAAGCGGCGGAATGAGGCAAAGGGTCATGATTGCCATGGCACTTGCCTGCCACCCTGAGGTTTTAATAGCGGATGAACCTACAACAGCACTTGATGTGACGATCCAGGCTCAAATCCTCGAACTGATCAAGACGCTGCAAAAGGATTTCGGGACGGCTGTCATTTTGATCACTCATGATTTGGGTGTCGTATACGAAACCTGTGACCGGGTTGCCGTCATGTACGCAGGAAAAATCGTCGAATACACTTTGGCCAAGGAAATATTCACAAACCCAAAACATCCATACACCATTGGCTTATTGAACTCCCTTCCGCGTCTGGACATGGACCAGGAAGAACTGACTACAATCCCCGGGACCGTTCCAAGTCCTTACAACATGCCCAAGGGCTGTAGCTTCGCTCCCCGCTGCGCACATGCGAGGGGCATTTGTGAACAGGCCGTACCGGATCTCCAGGCTATCGGCCCAAGCACCGAGGTCAGCTGTTGGATGTTCACCCCCCAATGGGAGAAGGAATATGACGCTCAAGAGAAGGTGGGAATTTAATGATGGGTGTACCAGCTGCAGAGAAAAAGGTTCTGCTTAAAGTGGATCAATTGAAACAATATTTTCCGATCAAGGGCGGGTTTTTCGGAAGAACCATCAATCATGTTAAAGCCGTTGATGATATTACCTTCGATATCCATCAGGGCGAGACCTTAAGCATAGTCGGCGAATCCGGCTGCGGAAAATCGACTACCGGAAGGGCCATCCTTCGTTTGGATGAACCAACAAGCGGGAGCATTCACTTTCAGGATAAGGATTTACTGAGTTTAGGAAAAAAAGAAATGAGGCGTACCAGGAAGGATCTGCAAGTCATTTTTCAAGATCCATTTGCCTCCCTTAATCCGAGACAGACGATCGGCCAAATTCTCGGAGAAGCTTTGGCCATCCAAAATGTAGTACCTAAAGAAAACCGAAAGAGCCGGATTGAAGAATTATTGGGACATGTCGGGCTGAGACCGGAATCCATGGAAAGATACCCGCATGAATTCAGCGGCGGCCAGAGACAGCGGATCGGCATTGCGCGGGCTCTGGCAGTGGACCCAAAATTGATCATATGTGACGAAGCTGTATCTGCACTGGATGTCTCCATTCAAGCGCAAGTGCTGAATTTATTAAAATCCTTACAGCGCCAGTTCGACCTTACCTTTCTTTTCATCTCACATGATTTAGGCGTGGTCAGACATATCTCGGATCGGGTAATGGTCATGTATCTCGGAAAGATAGTCGAAATAGCCGATAAAAAGTCCATTTTCGAACAGCCGCAGCATCCATATACAAGGGCATTGCTATCGGCCATCCCAGTACCGAATCCTGTGCATGAAAGAGAACGGATCCTATTGACGGGTGATGTCCCCTCACCCATCGACCCTCCAAGCGGCTGCCGCTTCCATACACGGTGCCCTTTTGTACAGGATATCTGCAAAACACAGCTGCCTGAACTAAAAAGATCGGCACAAAATCATCAAGTGGCTTGTCACATTGTGTCATAACCTGTAGATTTCCGAAGGGGTCTTTAGTATGATACTAATAAACAGAATAATTCAAGTTATTTAAAAATATAACCAGCAGAGGTTCTCCATGCTAAGTTACGAAGGATTCACATTAATTATCATGCTCTTCATTTTAGCTCCCATCATGGGAGCTATCGCTCTTTTATTTCTATTCATATTCGAGAAAAGGATCGACCTTCTTGAAAATAAAAACAAAGAGATCCGCCTGGAGCAAGCACTGCAAGAAGCACAGTATAATAAATTGAACCAGCAAATCCAGCCACACTTTTTGTTCAATACACTGAACGTCATACTGGGCTTGGCCCGCCTGAACAGGACGGCTGAATTGATACGGGCCTTAGAGGCATTTTCGCAATTCCTGAAATTCAAATATAAAGCATCAGAACCGTTGATCCCCCTTTCCCAGGAAATCCAGTATACCCAGCATTATCTCGACATCCAGACCCTTCGCTTCGGTGATCGGCTCAAGATTGACATGGAGTGCCCAGAACCATTATCAATCGCACTGGTCCCACCCTTCATTCTCCAGACATTGGTGGAGAATTCGTTTAAACACGGTTTGGAAAAAAAAGTGGGTGAAGCCCTGCTGCATATCAGGTTCTATCTGGATTCGCAGATGGTATATCTGGAAGTGGCGGATAATGGATTAATGGGAAATGAATCTTCCGTTACGGACGAAGGCGGCCATGGCCTGGATAATATCCAAAAACGTTTATATTTGTATTTTAATGACCGTGCACAATTGAATATAGTTTCTAATGAATCGGGAACTAAGGTAAAGGTATCATGGCCACTGGTTTTTGATAAGAAATTGGAGGAGGCGGAGCCGGAATGAATGTATTATTAGTTGATGACGAACCATTGGTCCTTGAACAAATGGAATATATGATTCAGTCCATCTACCCTTTTTGGAAGTTTTACAAAGCTGCTGATGCCTGTCAGGCACTGACCCTCAACCAAAATCATAAAATCAACCTCGCTTTCCTGGATATTAATCTACCGGGGCGATCTGGTCTTGAATTTGGTGAAGACCTAAGGGCACTGAACAAAGAAGTCGAAATCATAATGGTGACCGCGCATCAAAGTTTCGATTATGCCCAGCAATCCATCAGGATAGGCGTTGTTGATTATTTAACGAAACCCGTAATAGAAAGTGATTTGCATAAAGTCCTGGCCAAGTATGACAAAAGGGAATCTTCTCATAACTATTCAACCCTTATTCACCATTCGCTTTCATTCATTCATGAAAATTATGCCGAAAAACTCTCCCTTTCGGACATCGCTCGTGAAGTGCATACCAATCCGACTTATTTAAGCAGGAAATTCCATGAAGAAGTCGGCACTTCCTTTTCGGAATATTTAATGCACTATAGAATAAAGGCCGCTAAAAGGGCCTTAACCAATAACACCAGCTGGAGCATATCAGACGTCGCTGAAAACTCGGGTTTCAATAGCCAGCATTATTTCAGCACTTTATTCCGGAAAATAGAGGGAATCACGCCCAAGGAGTTCCGCGAGAAAGGAAAATGAACATTGCGATCACGTACATTTCAAGAATACGTACAAGGCCCCATTCAAATCGGGATGGGTTTAGGGATCATCTCCCTCCTGGCACGCTGGGTGACAGGAACCACAATATTATCCTCCCCTGAATCGATGGTGAAGTATGGAGTTTTCGGAGGGATCGGATACGCCCTGATGGGAGCGATCGCCCTGTCCATGTTCAGCTTCATCGGGAAAAGGGTTCGGCAGGATTTCCCCGTGGGGTTGACCATCGGGGACTATTTAAAAGCCCGGCTTCACCCCCTCGGATATTGGATATTGATCGTGATTCTGGTCATAACCAGTTTACACATCTTATTCATTCAGGGAATGGCCGCGTCCACCCTATGTCAGTTTCTTTTCGATACCCCGCTCTATGTCGGATTGTTCTTTTTTTTCGGTTTTTGTGTCCTTTATGCTGGATTCGGCGGGTTAAAGCTCATTCATGGATTCGCCGCTTTTCAAGTCATCTTCATGTTTGCCGCGGTAATCTTGATTCCTTTATACTTTTTCGTCAAGGAAGGGATTCAGCCTGTTTATGATGGGATTCGTTTATACCATCCATACATGCTCGTAATCAATAAGTATGATCTATGGAGTTTTCTTTTAGCAGGACTTCTTGTCGGGTTCGGCCAGTTTTTCTTTGACCTGACATCATGGCAGCGATTATTCATGATGGAAATGAAAAAGGTTCCCTTAACATTCTCTTTATCCGGCCTTATCTGGATCATATTCCCGCTCTCCTTTTCATCCCTGTTCATTATGGTTATCTTTACGGGCGGCTTCACTGATATACACTCGATCCTTGCTGGATTGGCAAACAAAATAACGACACCATTCTTTTTCATCCTTTTTGTGCTCTGCGCTTTCAGTGCAATCACCTCAACATTCGGTGCCTGCCTGCATTCATTGGTAAGCCTGATCGTAGCCAATATTCTTGAACCACTAAAAACAAAAAAAAGCGACCAGCAAAAAATAAGGATGGCCTGCCTGCTTTCAATCTGTATCGGAGGATTGGTTTTCGTTGCTACACTCTTCTATTCCCCAAACCTATTAGAGCTCTTATTTTATTCAGGCAATATATATTCGGCATTGCTGGCCCCAATACTGGTTATCGTATTCAGCAAAGGGAAAGTCGCTGATTACATACCGATAAGCGCGGTCCTGGCCATTTTGGCTTCATACATCATCCGGCCTTATGTAAGTGAATTCCAAAGCATATGGTTTAGCGGATTGGCTTCATTGACGATCATGGTGATTTGTATGATCCTTACCCTCATCAAGAACAAATGGAGGTCCGTGAAAACAAAACGGGATTGATTAAGAAGGCGGATGGCAAAGTGGTTACATAACAAACTATGTAATCACCTCTGCGTGTATTTGGCTCCGCAGGTCTTGAGAGAATTCAATATCACACAAATAAAAAAAGCCTAATCTTTATAGATCAAGACAGTTTGTAGAAAAAAGCTAAGTTAATTGAACGGAAGGTGCGAGACTCCTGCTTAGAAAAGCGCGTCCAAGGGAGACCCCGCAGGCGCAAGAAGCGCCGAGGAGGCTCCCGGACCGCCCGCGGAAAGCGAGTGCCCCTACCTTCCAATCAACGTACAAATTGTACAAGCCATTACTGGGGATCTTAAAGGATCTTATCCTGAATCCGAAATTATTACCATGAATTTAATACAAGACTAGATTATCCTTAATGTTTTTTTTGCTGTAATCCTTATTGGATTGAAGAAATTTGCGACACTCCTGCCGAATTACTGGCTAGCCGAGACCCCACAGCCGCTTGCTTTGATGCGGCTTGGCAGACAGTCGGCGGAAAGGGAGCGGATTTCTGAAATCAACTGAAACTTTTTTTAAATAAAAAAACTGTAGGCAAAATCAATTATTATCTAGTTTGTTTACATCTGAAATCCCTCTATTAATCTCGGAATAACTTAGCTTGCCACCTTTCTGAAATACCGATAAACCTTTTCCAGCTTTTGAGTCTGTTTCCCCTTTGGGCTTTCCATATTACCGAATTCGAAAAACTTCACTTTTTTGATTCCGACAAAATTGAATAACGCTCTTTTCATCAAGATTTTATGCGCATCATTCAACCAGAGAAGTGGATACTTTGCAGGTCCCTTCATAGTGGACACACATACGACCGACTTTCCCTTTAGAAGACCCTCTGGGAACAAGCCCTTTTTATCCCTGTAAGCAAAATTCGCAGAAAATAATTGATCAATGTATCCCATCAGCATTGCCGGAGGCCTCCCCCACCAGATTGGATAGACAAAGACAATCTTGTCGGCCCAGGTAATTTGATTTCTATATTTTTCAAGCTGAGGATCACGATGCATATCACGCCTTCGTTTATGCTCATTGAACTCCAAGAGCGGATTAAAGCCCTCTTCATATAGATCCAAGACCTGCAGTCCCTTTATGTTGGGGTTCTCGTTACTGCCTTTGATGACTTTTTCTAAAAAAGCATGGCTTAAGCTTTCATGATTTGGATATGTGTAGATGACCAGCACGTTCATGACGTCCCCCCCCCTATTTACTTATCAATTGATAACAATAATATAACAGTACCATTTTTATTGTCAAATGATAATTGTATTTTGATAACTCTTTTGATATCTTCACAAGAGAGGTGAAAGTTATGGACAAAAAAGCTCTTTTTGAAAAAATGGTCACATTTACAACTTCCGTACATCAAGTGACACACGAATTGACCCAAAACGCCAAATCCGATTCCATCACGCCGGTACAATATAAAATTCTTGAATATATAACAGTCAGTCAGCCTGTCACACCAAGTGAAATCAGTGACTGTCAGCACATCTCCATGCCTAACACGAGCCGTGAACTGAAAAAATTAAGCGAAAAGAAGTTAATTGAAAAAATAAGTGATTCGGAAGATAGACGGAAACAATACATCCGCCTCTCCAAAGAGGGGGAAATGATGATGAACGAGGCTTTTGCAATCGTGGAATCCCGTTTCCAAAGCCGGCTGCAACATGCATCAAAGGAAGATTTAGCGGATATTGACCGTGCCCTGGACATTCTTCAAACAAAACTTTTTTACTAAATAAACAAAAACGGCTCCCGAGATTGAAGTTGACAAAGAATCAACTTCAATCTCGGGAGCTCCTTCATAATCTCCATTATAATCAGGTACCGCAAAAGGTCCGGTATGGTTTTGTTGACTCAGGCAGTGCGGCGTATTCAGCTTGTTCCTCGCAGTGTGCATAAGGTTTTGCAAGAACATCCAAAAGCCGTTCCATCACACTGTAGTCCCCTTGTTCCACTGCCGCTTCCAACGCCTCTTCCACCCGGTGGTTCCGTGGGATCACTGCAGGATTGCTGTTCTGCATCAATTGATTCGAAGATTCTTTCGATTCCTTCTGCCTGCCCAGTCTTGCCTGCCAAAGCTCTTGCCACTGAGCGAATTCCGGTGTACCGAAAAGGACCGTGTCCTCCACTTTATCAAAGGTCAAAGCACGGAACGTATTGGTATAGTCGGCACCATGCTTCTTCATCATACTGAGGATGCCATTAATAAGGGCTTCATCCTGAGTCTCTTCGTTGAATATCCCCAGTTTTGCCCTCATTCCCGCTAACCAATTAGAGTGATACAGATCATTAAAAACAGTAATCTTATCTTGTGCCAGTGTTACGGCCTGATCTTGGTCATCGTGCAACAGCGGCAATAGGGACTCAGCGAATCGTGCAAGATTCCATCCCCCAATAACCGGCTGGTTGCCATAGGCATAGCGGCCTTGTCTATCAATTGAACTGAATACCGTTGCAGGATCATAGGCATCCATGAAGGCGCAAGGGCCATAATCGATGGTTTCCCCGCTAATCGTCATGTTGTCGGTGTTCATCACCCCATGAATGAAGCCAACCAGCTGCCATTGGGCGATAAGCTCAGCCTGACGCTTGACCACTTCCTGCAGCAGCGAGAGATAACGGCTTTCATCGGCTTCAATGTCTGGAAAATGACGCTTAATGGCATAGTCGGCAAGTGTCCGGAGTTCCTCGAGCGTGCCCCATTTTGCAGCGAATTGAAAGGTTCCGACACGAAGATGACTCGAAGCCACACGGGTCATGATGGCACCAGGCAGCCCGGTTTCACGGATTACCGTTTCACCGGTCGTCACCACTGCCAGACTTCGGGTGGTAGGAATGCCGAGCCCGTGCATCGCTTCGCTGATGATGTATTCGCGCAGCATCGGTCCAAGTGCAGCCCGGCCATCGCCCCCGCGGGAGTATGGCGTTCTTCCTGGACCCTTCAGCTGGATATCGACCCTCTCGCCTTCTGGCAAGACCTGCTCGCCAAGCAATATCGCCCGGCCGTCCCCTAACATGTTAAAATGACCGAATTGATGCCCAGCATATGCTTGTGCAAGAGGCGAAGCACCTTCGGGAATCTCGTTTCCGGCAAACACCGCCACACCATCTTCGCTTTGAAGCTTTTGAACGTTCAAACCAAGAGAATCCGCCAAAGGTTCATTCAGAATGATCAACTCCGGTGAACGTACAGGAGTCGGGTTCGTGCTTGTGAAAAACTTTTCCGGAAGACGCGCATAGCTATTGTCTAAATTCCATCCTGTTTCATTAGTCATGGTTTCTCCTTTTCTTATTTTGACTTTTGTATAAATGTTCTTTCTCTCAAGATTCATATTAAAACACGTAATAAAACTCAGTTGCAGTCCATATTAATGTCTACTTCTGCCAATTAATTATACCGTTTCTGTTTAAAAATGGCTCTTTTAAAGTCATGTAAAATCATTGGTGCCTTCCGGGATTTCATAAAACGATTGTGTAAAGCGCCAATAACCTCCCTGTCCCTTAGAAATAAAGAAAGCAGGTACCCTTACTGGGTTCCTGCTTAAGAATATCTTAGTCGATTCCCGTTTAAAATTGTGATACGGCTCAGCGTGATTATATGGATGAAACCCTCATTGGATGGAAGTGGATGGTCCATGCGTAGTTCATATGGACTTTCGTCCAGGTAACATATTAGTTCTTAATGAATCAAAGATATCTGGGCTTATTGATTTTGAAAGTGCGCATGGAGGTCCATCTGAAATAGACTTCACAAAGATAAAGCAATATGTATGGGACGTGTACCCAGAGACTAAAGAGGAATTTATATTGGGATACAAAAGCATCCGGACCTTGCCAAATTTAGAAACTTTTCTACCTTTTTATTCCTTTTACCACGCATTTAGTGGAGTAGCTTGGTGCAAAAAACGTGGTATTGAAAAGAACAAAGAATTCCTTGCCGAAAATATACAAACATTGATAAATATTGTTGGATGATATGTGCTCCTAGTTTTGCAATGGTTTACTTAAATGTAATTTCATTTTTTGTTCCAAATATTGTCTTAGCGTATATTTTTGTTAAAATGTTGGCTGTACCCCATGATAAGCTAAATCCGGAAATGGATACAATCCTAAAAGTTGAAAAGGATAACCTTAAAAACTTGGCACGAAGGCAAAAACGCTGACGTTGGTTACTTTAAAACTTTGGATCCACACTGTTCACTAATCTATATCCGAATGCCTTGGTACCAGGAATTAATTTTTTGTCTCCATTGATTTATTACCTTGATTGCATCAAAGTATAAATAAACTTATTATTTCGACTCCCAGGTAAAAGTAACAGCACTTTTAGGAGGAAGAGTATAAGTAAAGAATGCCCCTCCATCATTCACTTGAAATTCTTGATCTTTTTCACTTGGATTTGAGGCTATTAAAACGTTAGAGTGATCAGGGTTTTGATAGGCTACGGTTTCAATTGTTCTCAGGTATGTGGTGGAGGCAATCCGAACGGCATCAGACCCAACAAATTTACTGGCGTGTCCAATGGCGTAGTATTCTACATTCTTCTTAACTTCACCGGTTGCTTGATTAATCGTTACAACCCCACGGCAGTTCTCGCAGCCGCCATTTGTGGGCCCTCCATTTTCGTCGAGTGCGATATTCCACATCAATACGTTTTTTGCCCAATTCCGAGGGGCGCCAATGATAATATTGGACATTTGCCAGCTTAAATTATCCCCAAAGTCTTCGCTCCATTCCCCGCTGCTACATTCGGTAAAATAAATATTTTTATCAGGAAAATTTGTATGGACTTGGGTCATTGCAGCCGGAGTACCTTCATAACAGTGAAACGCAGTACCATCTGTATATTTTTTTGCGTCCTCATTTTGAAACAAAGCTGTAGTATAATCTAAAGCCCCCTCCCAATTATGATCATAGGAGATGATTTTCGTTTCGATACCGTTCGACTCAAATACTGGACCTAAATAATGTCCAATGAATTTCGCCTGTTCTTCTGCACTCATGCTCATCGTCGGATAATTGGGTGAAGTAAATTCAGGCTCATTTTGAATGGTAATGCTATCAATAGGAATCCCTTTTTGTTCGTAGGCCTGTACATAACGAACAAAATAATTAGCATAGGCTCTATATATTTCCTCATTGGTATAGTCTAAGTACCAGCCATTGAATATTTTTACACCATATTTCATCCAGGGTGGGGCTGTCCATGGAGATCCAACAATCTTAATATCTCTTTTCTTTGCCAGGACAGCCTGAAAGGTAGTAATTACATCTTGATCTTTTTCGATGGAAAAATGGTTTAGTTCCAAATCCAGCTCACCATTTGTATCATTATATGTGTAGCTGCTTGGATTCCCATTCTCATCTACAGAAAAATCAGAAGCCCCAATGGTATGCCGAATATAGTTGATATTAATTCCGTTAGAGGTGAATAAGTCATTTAATAAATATTCCCGCTTCGATTCATCCATTTTTTTATGAATCAAATAGGCAGAAGAACCAGTAATGGCTGCTCCAAAACCGTCCATTGTTTGATAAGTTGTATTACGATCAATTGTTATAGTTTGCACATTTGTTTTTTCCTTGTCTGAAAAAAGAATAGGGGATTTACTAGTTAACAAGTTCTTTTGATCACCAGTCGTAAGCCAAACAGAAACTTCTTTTTCCTGCGAAATTTCTTCCCTTTCAAGATAAGAATTGAATCGACTAATAAACATTATAAATAACACCAGGAGAAGGAGGATTAAGGTCGTTCTTTTCCGATAGGATTTCATTTTCTCACCTCATCTGAAAAAAATTCCCCACATGAACGTAAATTCATTGTGGGGAAAAGGATTATCTTCTAGATAGACTGTCCCTCTTACTTGCGTTAATACGTTTGTTTTTGTTTGCTTTATTCGTGTTTGCTTTTGCTAGATTATTTTTATCTGAATTTGCATTGCTCACTTGATTAAAATTCTTACTGTTATCATTGGAAACAGTAATACTACCTTCTAAGCGAATATCAGCAGAAGAACTACCAACGTAAATAGGTACTTGACCCGAAGGCATTACCCATTCATTTTTCTCTTCATCATAATAAGCGAAGGCTTTTGCATCGAGTTTAATAGTTACTCTTTCTTGTTTACCAGGCTTTAATTCTACCTTCTGGAAGCCTGCTAATTGTTTTGGCGCAGTCTCTACGTCTGTTGGCAGTTTGCCAGTATACACTTGTACAACCTCTGATCCGGTTACATCGCCTGTATTACGTAAGTTTAATGATACTTTAAAGGTAGGTTCTTCTGAGTCTTTTGAAGAGGTTACCTTTGTTTTTAAATTCTTGTAGCCAAATTCTGTATAAGATAAACCATGTCCAAAGGAGAAGGCTGGCTTTATCCCAGCTTTTTCAAAGCCACGATACCCTACAAAAATACCTTCCGTGTATTTTGACACTTCGTCGATACCAGGGTATTGTTCTTCCGATGATACTGGTGTTGAATCTTCATCGACTGGGAAAGTAACAGGTAATTTACCTGATGGATTTACATCTCCAAATAATACGTCAGCAATAGCATTCCCCTGTTCTTGTCCGGGATACCAAGCTTGTACAATAGAAGCAACATTATCTTTCCAAGCTCCCATTTCAATAGCAATACCACTTTCATTTACAACAACCACATTCTTATTCACTTTTGCAACTTCTTTGATAAGTTGTTCTTGGTTATTTGTTAATTCCATATCGGAACGATCTACATAACCTTCACTATCAAACGTTCTTGTTACTATAACAGCTACATCTGATTTTTTCGCCAGCTCAACTGCATTAGCAATATTATCATCTACAACATCGTCAGCAGCTTCCCAGCCGAAACGTAATTGACCGCCATCATCATTTCTAGAAGCATTTGGATAATCTGTTTTATATTCAATCTTAACATCATAGTTTTTATCTGCTTCTAATGTTACAGTTTTCTCTTCAGTGCCTAGTTCTTCTCCAGCATTATCTATAACAAGATTGCCATCAATATATACTTTACTAGAACCATAGCTAGTGGTAGAAAGTTTGTACTCACCAGATTTTGGTACGTTGATTACTCCTGTATAGCTTGCCGACATCATGCCATTTAAATTTGTAGGAAGTTTATCTAATTTAGAAGATTGAGCATTAAAGCCTTCGAAATTATAAAATCCTAGATTTAAGTTAACTTGTTTTGTTGTATGTTCAAAGACCGGGTCGCCTTCCATATTTTTATTCGACCAGTATTCTGCTTTTAATCCATTCTCTATTGCATCAGCTGATGGCTTTAGGAATGCAGATGGTACAGGATTTGGTCCTGGAAGAATATCTCCCGCACTAATTGGATCTGTTCCAGCCGCATATTCTACTTTTACATTTTTCCCTGCACGGTTTTTAATCCCTTCAAGTGGGCTTACAGTATAAGTAGGATTCACAAGAGAACTACCCCCACCCGCAGCAGAAGCAGTATCTGCATCCGGTCCGATTACAGCAATTGAATCTAGTTTTTCCGTATTTAACGGTAAGACATCTTTTTTATTTTGAAGTAAAACCATTGCTTCTGCAGCGATTTGTCGAGCAATTGCACCATGTGCTTTTGCGTCAATTTCATTATTTTGCACAGGGTTATCAAATAAACCTTTATCAAACATTTGATATAAAATGCGATACGTACTTTGGTTTATTGTTTCTTCACTTACCTTTCCGTTCTTCACTGCTTGTACTAAGTGATCGCCCCAGAAACCATTAGGGTCTCCAGGCGTTTCAAGATCCAACCCAGCATTAATTGATTCTGAAGTACTTACGTTTGCCCCGTAATCACTCATGACAAAGCCAGCAAAATTTAGATTTCCTCTCAATAGTTTCGTTAGGATATCTTCATTTTCACAAGCATACATACTATTTACTTGGTTAAAGGAACACATCACACTACCTAAATCTGCATCTTTTATCACACTTGCGAAAGGTCTTGCATATATTTCGTTTATTGCTCTCTCACTTGCTTGTGAATCACTTGTGAAGCGATCTTTTTCTTGATTGTTTAATAGATAATGCTTCGCTGTAACTAATACATTGTTGTTTTGAACCGCATTCACATAATTTGTAGCCATTTGTGATTGTAAGTATGGATCTTCTCCTAAGGATTCAAAGTTCCTTCCTCCAAAAGCATTTCTAGCAATATCTAATCCAGGTCCTAACAATACATTGTGTGTTGTATTAAATGCTTCATTCCCAAGTAATTCCCCATATTTTTTAGCCGTTTCCGTATTCCAGGTTGCAGCTAATCCAATCGCAGCAGGCAAAGCAGTCGATTGTTTATTCTGCACATCCGGATTTGCAATCCGGACCCCGACAGGCCCATCTGCCATTGTTAACGCGGGAATCCCATATTTCTCTTCTCCCTTATTATAAAAGCCATAATAATTGTTCAAATTACCGGTGATAAAATGTACTTTATCCTCCAGTGTCATTGTATCCACCAACAAATTAGTTCTTTCTTCAGCAGAAAGTTCCTTGTTCATCCACGGAAACGAATTTGCCTCAGCAGATGTCGTCAGTGGAATAGTTACCATACTAAGAACTAAAGTAAAAATAAGGCTTAGTACGGTAAGTTTCCGTTTCCCATCTAATAAACCAACCATTTTTCCAGCTCCTCTTTCAAAATTATTATTGCCTTCTAAATGTTACAGAACAATATTTAATATATATGGTATAATTAGTAGGTATTTGGTATAATTTCAAGGTGTCGAAGGAAACAGGTGAAAATGCCTAACTTTGCTTCATAATCCTTATTATTTGTTAAAACTGGACTTTGGTGAAATGAAAGGGTTTTATATTAAAGGTTAGTAAGTTGAAAATTATACAGATTTTTAAAAAAACGGGTCAAAATAATCATTCGAAGAATTTAGAAAGAGTATTATTTCCGACTTATTGGCGCGGAAAAAGTAGAGTTCTATAAATCAATAATAGGCTATTCCATTATCTATGGGGCTTGGATCTTTTACAGGAAGCTAATGTTATTTTGATATATCTATTTAAAACAAATAAGTTATCTAAAAAAAGGCAAGTGATATGAAAATGAATAGAATGGTTAACAGGAAGGATATTCCATATATTTGTAATCTTATGTTCAAAACATTCGACTTACCTGTTTTTTATTTAAATGAGAATAAAAAAGTCACAATTAAATTACCTGAAACTTTTAAAGCTAATCCCTTATTCGAAGGGATTGAAGAGCTTCTTGGTGAAATTACACATTTTTACCAAGGAACTTTATTGCCGGCTATCCATATGACTAATTTTTTGGAGCACTTTCTTATTCTACGCCTGCCTGGTCATCCATCTTTGGGAACCATTGTGATTGGACCATCTTTCTATAAAGGATTAACCGAGGAATCCAAAAAAATCCTTATAATAGATAACAAGGTGCCAGGCAACTATCATGATCAGTGGTTCCAATATTACGAAAATATCCCAGTGATTAACCAAAAGAGGCTGGCTTATATCGGAACGCTCCTCTATTACCTTGTTTGTGGGAAAACTCTTAAGGTGAACGAAGTATTGGAGCAGTCATATATCTATTCACCCAAAGTTACCCCAACCGACCATCTTGATGTCATAGTGTCGAATCAGCGTGAAAACAAATTCTTCCATATGGATCCGAGTTTTGAGAAAAATTTGTACCACCTCATTAAGGTTGGAAAAAAGGATGAAGCGTTAAAGGCCTATCTGTCTTTCCCTAAGGAATCGATTGGAACTTTATCCAAACAAAGCTATTTAAGAAGCAGGAAGAATTTTGCCATAACTGCTGTTACGCTTTGGACACGAGCCGCTATAAACGGAGGTTTAGACTGGGAAACCGCATATACAATGAGTGATATGCACATTCAGCATATTGAAGAATTAGAAGCAATCTATAAGGTAGAAAATGCCATTATTGACGTACTTCTTGAATTTGTTGATGTCGAGCGAAGAAATAAGGGGCAAATTGTTTCTAAACCGGTATTGTCCTGTCAAAATTATATTTTTAAGCATTTATATAGGAAGATAACCCTGGAAAACCTTGGTGAGCACACCGGATTAAATCCAAGCTATTTGTCACAGTTATTCATAAAGGAAACGGGTATTCCAGTAAGTGAATATATTCAGAGGCAGCGTATCGAGGAAGCAAAAAGGCTTCTAATTCTTACCGATTATACTGTATCAGAGATAAGTTTCATACTTAATTTTAATGACCAGAGTTACTTTACAAAAGTATTCAAAAAACATACAGACGTTACGCCAAGACAGTTCAGGACTAGCCACGAATTTGAAATCTAGCCTACTAAAAACAGCGTGAGTATTCTGCTAAAAAGTACCCTATAGAGTAGACACTAAAAAAGTCTACCTATAGGGTACTTTTTTGTATAATGGGGTACCGCCACATGCCCATCAAGCTAACCCAACGTGATTGCTGTCGCGGATACTATTAAAGAAACCTCTCAAAAGCGATTGAAAGGTTAAAAAATATGGGTCTTGATGTTTTCACCATGCTCCCCCACCTTTTTCTATCTTCTTCTTTCCCTCTTCCAATCCAGGATAGACTTAATTCAGTAAAGTCAGGCTGATAAAGGCAATGCCAAATATACAGTACAGAATGAGTGTAAAGGGCTGGGGAAAAATAATATATACTATCATACTAATGATCATCAGCAGGATGCTGAAGGCATTTATCCTATCTCTCCACATACTCACCTTTGGTCAACTCCTTTTCCACAAGCGTAAGGTACATTTTCATCGCAAACTTCTTCCGGTGCTGCCTGGTCGGCTTTGAGGAAGCACTCCTCCCACAGTCAAAGCCAACATCAGCAAAAATAGAGTTTCTTCTTCATCCTTCATTCCACTTTGTTATAATGGCTTTGTGCCTAATTTGTATTTTTTCATTTTTCGTTAGTAAGTAAGCGACTGATAATTTATAATTATAAAATTGAATCCACTAAACAGCCATGTAGCCAAAATGATAAATCCATAAAAATAATTTAAATATTCAGACTTTTTAAGGGGTATGAAGTGAATGATCTATAAAACTTTCAAGGTTGTATTAAGAGCCTTGCACAAAGGCCAAACCGAGGAATTCGCTTATGTTTTTGAAGGGAAAAGCTTGCTAATCGGCCGTGCAAGCCAACACTCCAAAGCTGATTTCAAGCTTTACAATGACTTCGTTTCCAGGGAACATTGCCGGATTTATATGGAAGAAGGACAACTCTTCATTGAGGATTTGGCAAGCAAACACGGTACCTCGGTGAACCAGATGCCGCTCGTACCGGGCAATCCCTGTCACATTGAACCGGGGGATTCCATTACTTTGATCAATGGACTGATTGAATTCATGATTTCCATCGACAACGATTTAACACGGGATTTCACTCCGGTGAACCCCGATTTCCAGCAAACCGTCACTATCAATGAGCACCTTCAGACCGTGATCATCAATGAAGAAGCACCCATTAAAATGCCGACAAAGGAATTCAATTGCTTTAAGCTGCTTTATGAAAATTTGGACAACCTTATTTCAAAAGAAGAGATTGTCCAGCAAGTATGGCCAGAGAGAGTCGGTGATCCCGAGCAAATTGTGACGGCAGAAGAAATCGCTTCACTGCTGTACCGGGTGCGAAAACGGATAAATGGGCACTTTGCAATAAAAGCCGTCATTCAAAAAGGATATTATATGGAATCCATCCATTCATTCAATCTATCGGACTTATAATGACAATCATTCGAAGACATGAAAAAAAGCATTGCTGATAACAATGCTTTTTTTTCATGTTTATATCGAGGACGGCAAGCAGGTATCCACCCGGTCCATTATCATTTCTTTGGCAAGTCCAGATTAGTGAATTCATCGACTGGAACGATGTCTTCTTCCATATCCATCACCTTCAGCACAACCCGGTCTCCTACATTCGTCAACACAATATCAGATAGCGCGTTGACCCCAGGGTCCACCGAGAACCTCTTGGCATTGCCTTCGACGATCAAATGGAATACGTATCCATTTGAAAGATTGGCATCATTGATCCTTATTACCTTCCCCTTTATTTCTTTCATCTCAAAGCCTTTTTGAGGCGTCACACCACTCACTTTCCCTAAAGAGGCAATCAGTTTTTTATAATTGCGGAAAGCTTCGTCTTTCGTTTTCCCAAAGACCACTTGGGGATTATCGCTATTGGCGTAAACGATCGCCACACCTTGGAACTTGCTGCCCTTTGTAACCGGAATTACATAAGTGGGAGCACCGTAAATCGTATAGAAAATTCCATTAGTGGCTTTCCAGCCTGGATATTTAGACAAAAACTCACTCGCATTTGCGTTGGATTTTGCCTCCTTTCCAGTCAGAACGGACGTAACGCCTTTATAGTACGTCATTTCACCGGTTTTGGCATTGAAAACACCATAACCTACAAGGGTTTTGGAGTTGCCTTTTGATTTAGCCCGGGTAAAATCCACTACATAAATCAATTCGCCTTTTTCGTTAAACGTAACTTGCATATTATCCTCATTAGGAATCAGGACATCTTTCTTCGGCCCAATCAAGGACTGGTTTTTCCATCCGTGAACATATTTTCCCCAGTAGGTCCAATATTCCAGGGCTGTTTCCAATGTGAAAGTCCGATCTACCCAATTAGGTTCTTTTCCTTTTGGATAGTATTTCGTGTCCCCTGTTTCCGGATTTACCAATACCACCCCGTCCACTACAGGACCGCTGCGGTATTTCAAATAATGTCCGACTGAAGCTACGAAGAAAGGCTTTCCATCTTCGTTCGGTTCCAAATATGAATCATGGATGATTTTATTCGGATATGCCTTGCGGATGGTCCTTTCCAAATCATGATCGAGGTACTGTGAGGGAGCATATAGCATCTTCCCTTTGACAGTACTCGCCCCTTTATCCGTCGATACGGCGGAAATCAGATTATAACCTGGCGTGTATTCCGCTTTCCCGGCTTTCAAAAACCCATCCATTTCAATGGGTGATGTATAAGCCAATTCATCATTGATATTGGTTAGACGGTATTCGCCTTCAGTGAAATATGATGCATTTTCTATTTTATTAATCGCTGCATCGCCTTTTGCGTCAGCCATTTTCACTGTAACAAGCGGCATGGTTTTTATATCTTGAACTTCTTCCAGCTCTTTTTTCTTATCGACCTTCGCCAACCCATGCAGATCAGCGGCAAAAGTGATGGAGTAAAACTGCATGATGCCCCATGCTAATATCAAAACGACACCTATCAAACTGTTGAAATGTACGTTCCAAGGTGTTTTTGGTTGCATCAAAGCTTCATTTCCCCTCCGATTCCGTCGGGTACTTGAAGATTCACTGGCACTGTACATATACATTCTTGAATCGATGATGAGAATGAGCCCTAGAATAATGGCAAAACTCGAAAAGAATGCAGCGGCAGTAAGATCCAGCAGCATGATATCGATAACGAAAAACAGTACGGTAGCAGAAACTAAAAGTCTCAGCACCTGTTCAATGAAAAAAGGTATTTCCTTTTTGGTGATTGCGTTTATCCATCTCTGCGGAATCAAGGAAAGTCCCAATATGGCAAATGGCATTTTCAATAAAATTCCTTTCAAGATGAAAACGAGTAGTGAAAGTATCATGGTTTTAAAAATCTCTCCTTGTCATGTATGTTTCCATTTACCTATTTTATCACTTTTGTACAACTAATTTACTATTTTTAAAATATATCGAAATAACGTAAAAAAACTACCAATATTATTTACTCCTACGATGCTACTTTTATCGATTTAATATTTATATAGACTCTAGAAAAGGATAGATGCCAAAGGGGGCGAAGCCTTATGATTTATGAAGAAACTTACCAATACCTATTAAGGAATGTATCTTCTACTGAATTCGATACGTGTTTGTACGCCTTGCTCCACAGTGATTGGGACGGGGTCATCCAGAGCCCGCTTCATATGATGGCCCGAGGAGTAGGAACGACAGAAAAGTACTTAAGGCAGATCATCAATAAATTCACCGCACCACAAGGATCACTAAAAAAAGTGTTTGTGCCTGTTCATCAAGGAGAAGATACTTTATATAAGTTTAACCTCGGTCCTGCAAGTAATCTTGGCTATAACAGGAAGACGGACCGTTATTGCAAGAAATACCGTTTCTTTTATTGCGATGCTTTCAAAGCCTTAACAATTCATGGAAAACGGCTGCTGCTTATGGGCGCTTTCCGAATGTCTGTTTTGAAGTCTGAAGAAGTTCTATTCGATTATAATGAAATCGTTCCTGATTCCAACTCGCCATTCACGAGAAAGCGCTTATTGGATGCAGTCGATGCCATCCATGACGCTTTAGGCCATTTAGTGACGATTTCTTTTGCAAGCAGGGCTTTTTCAAAGAAAGAAATTCTGGTATTCACCTTTACCGAAGGCGTCTTGGAGCAATATAAGGAAAATAGGGCGGAACGGACATGGTTGCGGAGAACGATTTTTAACTCTGGCTACATTGGGCATATCAATGATTCTGTATGCAAGGAATTGGAACGGGCAGGCAAATATATTTTCCGTTCATTTCTGCAGGAAACGAAAAACATCTCCAATGATATCCAAAAGGAACTGCAGAAGTTAGCCCGTTTCGTCTATTCTCATTCTCTTAGGAAATTTGGCCAGGCGATTTCTGCCAATGAGCAGTTACTTCTTGCTTAAACAAGCCTCTGCTTATTTAAGCAAGATCATGTACAATGAAACAATGGAACAGATGGTCAAGTATGCCCACCAGGCAGAATCCATCAAAAGCCTGCTTGAACGCGTTCATTTTCATAGAAACATCTCCGAGAAAGCTCTCTGCCGGCAAGTGAATGATTTGGAAATGGCTGAACATATCAAGCCCATTCTCCAAAAGTACCATCAAGCAGACTTCATCCGTCATGTGCTGAACGACTGGTGCGAAACATGGCTCATTTCCCGTGTAAAGACAGTGACAGAAGAATTCCGGGCAGAAGGAAAAAGGAAAAGTACCGATTATGATAAGCAGGTCGCGGCCGAATATATGGCACGCATTAGAAACGATACATATGACCAGTTGGACAGGCTGTTGACCTTGCTGCTTAAATTCGGCAATCATGCAGTTGCCCCGGCTGTCCGGAACTTCCCTCTCACTAAGAAAAAGGAAACCCTCCAATCCTATTTTGCTATCCAAAAGGAGCGTCTCGACGTTCTCTCCATTTCCTCTTAAAACCACACGGTTTAAGCCTTTTAATATGTCATTTGTTTTCCAAGAGAACGGATCCGTTCTCTTTTTTTGCTTGTAACGAAAACCGACTGTGAATTGCAGAATGACGATTGTGGTTTTGTGATTGGCACATTGTGGATTTCTCCCCTGAATTCGTGTATTGCATATGGACCTTGTGGATAAGGGAACTTGGGCAGCAGTTTTTTTTGACGGCAGGCCATGACCCCTGCATGGGCAAGGGCATTTATCTGAAGTTATTCTAAGGGTCTAAGAATGGGTCTATATAAAGGAACTGAAAAAGGTTTTGATCATCAGTATGAATAAGGGGTTGAATCTAGGCAGGCCGCTTTACGGGTAAAAGAAATGGGCCCCCAATTAGAATGGAAAGCCCACATGACTTGTTATGGCATTAATAATATTTTCCCCGAACTTTTCCGGCTTTCAAGAAGTCTATGTGCATCCGCCCCATTTTCCAAAGAGAAAAGAGTCGGTTCTTTGATGAGGATATCTCCTGACAGAATCCATTGGAACAGCTCTGCTGTTCTTCTTGTCCGTTCTTCATGGGTAGTCAGGACGTTCCAAAGGTCTCCACCTATTAATGCTTTCGATGTATCCATTAACATTCTTGGATCGATTTTCTCAGGATCACCGCCTGCCATCCCAAAAAATACAACAGTTCCTCCAGTCTTGGTCGCCTTGAAACTATCCATCAAGGTTTGTCCCACTGATTCATAAACGACATCAACGCCTTTACCGCCGGTTACATCCATAATGGAATCCACCCAGTCCGATCCGTAAAGGAAAACATGAGCCGCACCCATTTGTTTAGCAACAGCCGCTTTATCATTTGATGAGGTCAAGCCAATGACCTGACCGCCCTTCATCTTGATCATCTGTGTCAGTAATTGACCGACTCCACCAGCAGCAGCATGGACCAGAATGGTTTCACCTGCTTTAACTTGATGACTGTCATGAGTTAAATATTGGGCAGTCAATCCTTGAAGTAAAACGGATGCGGCCGTTTCAAAGGAAATGCCCTCAGGCAGCGGTAACAGTTTATCAGCTGGAACTAAAACCAGCTCCGCATTGGCATGGGGAACATCAGCGAACCCGACACGATCACCGACTTTCACATGATGGACATCTTCCCCAACATATTCGATGACCCCTGCCCCCTCATAACCTAGAATGAATGGGGGATCACCCACCAAATGATAATTCCCTTTCCTTCTATATACATCAGCAAAATTCAATCCGATTGCTTTCATTCGAACGATTACGGCTGATTTTGAATGTTCAGGTTCTGCAATTTCCCTTACAGACAGGACTTCCGGCCCGCCGAAATCTTCAAAGACAAGTGCTTTCATCATCCTAACTCCCTTCAATGCTTCTTCATTCTTTAAGATATAGGATGAACCCTTTGCTGGCAAGAAATACAAATAACCGCCCTCCCTTAAAGGCAAGAGCGGTCACTAAGTTTACTCAATCTGTATTGGAACCAGGGCCGTTCTTTCGTTTATTCGCAGAATATTCCTTACCGTGTGCTTCATGTTCTGCAATGATGTCCGCTTTCGGAATATGGTTATTCTTTTTCGGTGAACCGGTACGGTTACGATGTTTTTTTCCCATGATCTATCTCCCCTTCATTCAAAGCTATTTATGTTGAACTATTGTTAGCTTGTCCGATTACCACCGAAAATACCGGCAAAATAAGCGCTTCATAATAAAGGAAAAACCATCGCGGAGACCGAATAGATGTAAAACTGATATATAAGGAGGGAAAAAATGTTTCCTGTATTGAACACAGAAAGGTTACGCTTTCGGGAAATTCGTGAAAGTGATGCGGAAGCTGTTTTCCAATGCTTATCCAAAGATGAAGTCACCCGCTTTTATGGCCAGGATTCTTTGAAAAATGTCGAACAGGCGAAGGACATCATAACGTCTTTTGCGAAAAACTATCTTGAAAAACGAGCAATCCGATGGGGGATTGAAAGAAAAGATACACAGGAATTGATTGGTACCATCGGTTTTCATGCCCACAGTCCCAAATACAGACGGGCGGAAATCGGTTATGAAATCCATCCAGCACATTGGCGTAAAGGATTTGCGTCAGAAGCTCTTAAAGAAATTATCGCTTACGGTTTCAACGACCTTGATTTAACCCGCATCGGCGCGGTCGTTTTCCTGGAAAACAAGCCATCAAGTGAGCTCTTGCTTAAGCTGGGCTTCATCCAGGAAGGAATATTAAGGAGTTATATTTACCAAAACGGTATCCCTCATGATACATATGTGTATTCTTTGCTGAAGTGAAATAAAGAAAACCTCTTTAGAGGGTTCCATTGAAGAAATTTGCGACACTCCTACCGAATAACTGGCTAGCCAAGACCCCAGATACGTTTGCTTTGATGAGGCTTGGCAGACAGTCGGCGGAAAGGGAGCGGATTTCTGAAAACAGCTGGTACTTTTTTCAATGAAAAAACTGTAGGCAAACTGGATTTTCTTTTACAGTCTGTAACCCTCTTCATATTGATACCAAGCTCATTCGGTTCAACGGCATCGGAGCATCCGTTTCCCCATTCCATTTACTTATCCGAGTCGAAAAAAACAGCAAAACCCTTTCCTTAATATTCCAAATTACCTACAAAAAAAAGTCACCAAAACATGGCGACTTCACCTCACGATTAGGTGACTACAAGATAGTCCTTCAAGGCCTGCTGCAGCGTACCCTTTGTTTCTGCTCTATTCTCGATCTGAACCCCTGAACGGATCATTTTCGTTACCACTTCAGGGCGTAATCCTGTCACTACAGCTTTACACCCCATCATTGCCGTTCCATCGAGGATTTTCAATAAATCATTAATGATTTCAACTTCCATTTCGATGATACCGGATAAATCCAAGATCAAGGTCTGTATCCGCAGTTTACCTATCTCCTGCAATACTTTTTCCTCAATTATCTGTATACGTGTATTATCGATTGTACCAATTAACGGAAGGACGCAGGTAGTGGAAGTGACTGGAATGATCGGGACGGATAGATTTTCCACCAAGTTTTGCTGAGCCAGAATCAATTTGTCTTTGTAATCGGAGTAGCTGACGAAAAAGGATTTAAGAAATACATCAACCTTTTCATTCACTTTTTTCTCTAATTCAAAAAAGGTTTTGGATTCACTGAACACTACTTTTGCACTTTCGAACTTATAAAGAAATGTCCAAAGCGTTCTGCGGATGGCCTGAATCCATTCCAGCTTGAATGAAAGCGTCAAAGAGTGGGTTGCCCACGTAACTCCCTCTTGTTCGGCAAATGCAATCATATCCGTTTCATTCTGTTCCACTATATAACGGATGAGCTTATGGGCATTATTCAAAAGGTCGACATTTCCAATCAGCAGAATTTCTTCAATTTTACCCCTGACATTGACAGCTTCTGATAAAAGATATTCTTCAAACTCACTTTTATTCTGCAAAAGGAATTCCATTATCTTTTCTTCCTCATAAACAAAACTCACTCTTCCCCACTCCCTTTTTGAACTCCAACTGTGATTTTTGTTACTAATTACTTTCTATATGGGTGGAGTTTTTTCCTGCTAATTGCTCCTATATTAAAAATACGGATAGTAAATGGGTAAAAACCGGTTACATCTCCTCGCCTGAAAAAATATTTTTCGATGCGGAAGAAAATATCAGATGGGTGGACGATTTCCCATATTTAATGGCTTCATCGACGAAGTCTTCCAGCGTTTCCATGGAAAATGTACTTATTTTAACCAAATAACTGTATTGACCGGCTAACCGGTGGCATTCCAGTACTTCCGGATGGTTCAAGCTAAATTGATAAAAGTCTTTGCATCTATCCGTTTCGAATAATATGAATGCCGTTATGCTCCTATCAAGTTTTTCAAGTGATATTTCCGTTTTATATCCTTTTATCACTCCGCTTTCCTCTAATTTATTCACACGTTCTTTCGTTGCTGGAGCCGTTAAGGAAACTTCCTGTGCCAGTTCTTTCATGGACATGCGCCCATTATTCTCCAGCAAGGAAAGTATCTTTTTATCCGTTCGATCCAATTCAATCACTCCCACTTTTTATTATTAATAGAATTTACCTAAATACATTATAAAATAAACAGAAAAGAAATGATTACGTAATTTATCGTATGTATTAGGGAATTCGCTTTTTATATAATAAATTACAAATATAAATAAGGGGGATTCACGATGAAAAAAGTATTGATGCTGCTATCCAATGGATTCGAAGCGGTTGAAGCAAGTGTGTTTACAGATGTATTGGGCTGGAATAAATTAGAGGGTGATGGTACGACTGATCTGGTTACGGTGGGACTTCATGAACAATTGAAATGCACATGGAATTTCATCGTGCAGCCGGAATTGACCCTCGATCAAGTGAACCTTGATGACTTCGATGCTTTGGCCATTCCAGGAGGTTTTGAAGAAGCCGGTTTCTATGAGGATGCTTATGATCAGAGGTTTCTTGATGTGATCAAGTATTTTCATGATAAAAACAAAATCATAGCAACCATTTGTGTAGGCTCTCTACCACTAGGAAAAAGCGGGATATTGAATGGAAGAAAGGCCACTACATACAATCATCCAACCAGTAAGAGACAGGGGCAGCTAAAAGATTTTGGTGCGATTGTCGTTAATGAACCGATTGTCGTCACGGACAATATCATTACATCCTACAATCCTTCCACAGGATTCGACGTTGCCTTTACGCTCTTGGAAATGCTCACTTCCAAAGATAATTGTAAACATGTGAAGGAATTGATGGGCTTCCATTAAGGTTGATTTCCGCTCAGGCACTCGCTTTCCTCGGGCAGTCGGGGAGCCTACTCGGCTTGCGCCTGCGGGGTCTCCCCTGGACGCGCTTTTCTAAGCAGGGTTCTCGAACACCCGCTCCAATCAACTGAAACTTTTTTCAACTAAAAAAACTGCAGGCAAACTCATTTTTTCGAGTTTATCTACAGTCAGGGGTTCCGAATGAATTCGGAACCTTTTTTTCACGTTACTTCCAATAAGCCAATGAACGGGTTTTCATTGATTCACGGAACTGTTTTGTTGATTCTGGCAGGACTTTATTCGTTGCATAATCGATGATGACACCATACTGGCGAATGACATCCAGACTATCCAGCTCGCCATTTGCGAATTTATCTTCCACGCTTTCTATGTTTTCCTCAAGCCATTGTTTACGGTTGTTCCTGATATACGCCCTAGCTTGTTTTGTTGCTTCAACATCTATTTCGAATAAATCGAGATCTTTATCGATTTCCTTGATCACGACACCATAGTCTTTTTTGGCTCGCTCAATTGAAACATACTCATCGATAACATCTTCCAAGACATCTTCGGGACTTCTTTCAAGCGGATCTCCCAGTCCCCCGCCCCCAGCGGATGGGCGTACAAAGGAATCTCCTTGCTGCACCTTCACATTTGAGAAAATCGCACCTAAATATCGTTCGTCTTCTTTACCCGGATTCAGCCATGCTCCATGCGGGGAAGAAGGAAGCCCTCCAAAAATCCCCCATGTTATTGAACGGGAACGGTCACAGCAATAGGACATGACGGTGTTTTTGACATTCGTGAGAGTACCGCCCTTTTCTACACCGCACCCGCCGCGGTATTTCCCCGGCCCGGCAGAGTCGGTGATGATTTCATGCTTCATCGTCACGACAGGTGACAATCTTTCTTGCCCTTCGCAAGGCTGTACACTGAGGCCCAAACCGAATGTCGGCGAAGTGGCGTTCACACCGTCCCGGTCATAGCGTCCTCCATGACCGCCGGCCATCCAGTCATACCACATGAAGTATTTATCTTGCTCCTGGCGTTGATCCCAACCGCCGATAAGTAAATACTCCAGGTTAAATGAGCATGCGATCGCTCTTTCCGGCATGATGTTGGACCAGAGCTCGAAGCACGCACTCATGATTTTTTCATAGGCCCCTGAACAAAAACCGGTTACGGCAATCGGTGCAGGGGCATTGACGACGGAGTTTTCCGGCAGTTCGATCTTCACCACTCTGTAAAAGCCAGAGTTCAAAGGTATTTCAGGAAAGAATGTCTTGGTTCCCGAGTATGCTGCTGATAAAGATGCCCCGAAACCGGCATTCAAAAAGCAGCCGATATAAGAATGCGATCCAGAAAGATCATAATGGATCTCGTCATCCGTGATGGTCATCTTAACCCGGATCGGGATCAGACCGTCTCCGGCTTCCGGGTCCATATCAATATAATCAACGGTCTCCCAGGTTCCATTCGGTAAAGCCGCAACCTTGGCCCTTGCCAATCGCTCCACATAATTCTGAACTTCCGCAAAGGCAGACAAAGTCGTATCGATTCCATACTTCTCGATGATGGCAAACAACTGGCGCTCGCCTACCTTGGCCGCTTCCACTTGAGCACGAAGATCGCCGACACGTTCCTCAGGGACGCGCATGTTCGAAACGAGCACATTGACGACATCTTTTAAAAATGTTCCTTTACTATATATCCTTAGAGGCGGAATCCTTACTCCCTCGCCGAAATGTTCCTTGGCATTGATATCAAAGGAGCCAGGTGTCGAGCCCCCCATGTCGGCCCAGTGGCCATTCGTCTGCGTGAACGCAATGAGCTTGTTCTCATGAAAGACTGGCAAGAGAACCCGTGTGTCATTGAAATGAGTACCGCCCCGATACGGGTCATTGACCAAGAATACGTCCCCGGGATGGATATCACCATCGAAGTCCTCGAGCACCGCCTTTGCCGTTAGATGCAGTGTTCCTACATGAACCGAAATATCCTGCGTCCCTTGCATGACTGTATTTCCTTCTGCATCACAAAGCGCACAGCTGAAATCCCGATTATAAATGACGAAGGAATAGCATGTCCGAAGGATTTGTTCAGCCATCTGATCTACAAGGTTAACGAAGCCATTTTTTATCACTTCAAATGTCACCGGATCTAAACCTGTTCCAACTCCAGATTGGTCAATTAACTGTTTATTCGACAATGAAATCCACCTCTTTTTATTTATTTTGGGAAAGAATCAAGTTTCTGTATTTATCAACTTTTGCCGTGAAATTTGGCGGAATGACAGTCGTTGTATCAAGCTGATCCACTATGGCAGGTCCCGAGATTTCAGAAAAGGCCGGAATGAGCTCCCGGTTATACACGTTCGTATTCACATACCCTTCCTCTTCGAAATAGACATCACGCGTTTCCTTCAAGGCATCAGCAAGTGTGCCCCCTGGTTCATAAGTCGGGAATTCAGGTTTTGGCACAGTTCCGATAGCCGTAACGAGCAGCCCGTAGATTTCCACAGTCTGTTCTTTATCGGAGAAAGAAAATTCCCGTTCATGCTCTTGATGGAAACGATCAAGGGTCTCTTCCAATGAAGAAATCGGGCAATCGACTTCTATCGCCAATGAACGCCACTGTCCCAAATACCTCATGTCAATATAGCGCACCAATGTGGAAGCTTCCTTAGCGACCCCTTCTTCTTGCAATAACTCCGCTGCCTCTTTTTCCATTCCGATGAATTCCTTCTCTAAATCCTTTAACGATACATCCTTGACGTTCTTGACATAGGTTTTGGATATATCATGACGAACATCGACCAACAGGCATCCCATTGCGGCGGCAACACCCGGATGCGGCGGGATGATGACAGTCGGGATTTCCATTTCCTTGGCCAGGTACGCTCCATGCAAGGGTCCAGCCCCGCCGAAAGCCACAAGTGCAAAGTCGCGGGGGTCGTATCCCCTTCTGACTGAAATCAGCCTTAGCGCATCACACATATTGGCATTGGCCACCCGTGTGATGGCATTCGCCGCTTCTTCAATCGTATAATCGAATTTCTTGGCGATCTTATCCACGACTTCAATCGCTTTTTGTTTATCAAGTTCCATTTGTCCATCCAATAGTTGTGTGCCAAGCCGTCCCAATACAATATTGGCATCGGAATTGGTCGGTTCCACGCCACCCCTGCTATAGCAAGCAGGTCCAGGAACCGCGCCTGCACTTTGAGGGCCATTGCGTAAAGAACCGCCTTCATCCACCCAAGCTAAGCTTCCGCCTCCTGCTCCTATCGTCAAGATTTCGATACTTGGGAATCCAATCGGATATCCATACTCGATATACCAATCCTTAGTAATCCGCAAATCACCTTCATGCATCAAGGAAATATCGGTGCTCGTTCCTCCCATATCCAGCCCAATTGCATTATTGAACCCGCAAAGCTGGGCGATATGTTTACTGGCAATCGCACCTGCAGCGATTCCGGAACTTGCCAGCCTTGCCGCATAACGGGGTACGGTTTGGGATGTCATTACCCCTCCGCCGGAGTGAAGCACTAATATGTCATCTTCATACCCCCGTTTATTCATTTCACCTTCAAGGGTTTTAATATAGTTGCTGACAGTCGGTCCTAAAACCGCATTGACGATCGTCGTACTCATGCGCTCATGCTCAAAAATCTCAGGAAGGACTTCACTTGAAATGCATATATAGACTTCCGGGAGTTCCTCCTGGATGATTCGTTTCACTTTCGCCTCATTGCTTCCATTTACATACGAGTTCATGAAGCAAACCGCAATTGATTCAGTACCGCGTCTTTTTAATTTCCTTGCCAGTGACCGTACTTCCTCTTCATTGATTTCCGTCAAGACATTCCCTGCAAAATCGATGCGCTCTTCCACTTCAAAACGGTCTCTTCTTTGGATATACGGTTTGGCTACATCATCATATGTATCCCATAACTCAAGCTTGGTTCCTCGGCGGATTTCCGATACATCCCGAAATCCAGCGGATGTGATCAATGCTGTCTTTGGCAATTTCCTTTCAATCAAGGCATTGGTGCCCACTGTTGTACCATGGGAAAACACTTTAATATTTTCACAATCTATTTCCGCCTTTGCAATTCCATCCAAAATGCCGATTTCTGGATTCAGAGGAGTCGACGATGTTTTCGTGATTGAAATTTCCTTCGTGCTTTCATCAAAAACGAACACATCCGTAAATGTTCCTCCTACATCAATTGCGAGCCTAGTTTGCTTCGTACCTATCATTTAATTCCCACCCCTGCTACAAGATTTAAAATAATTTATACCTTTTGACATTGCTTCGTGCCCATTTCACCGCTTAATTGTGTGAAAGAGTGTCAGCCAGCCGCTGGATTTTCTTAGGCAAAAAAAGGGACAAGATGAATGATGAAATAAAAAAAAACCAGTCATATCAATAAAAAATCATTGATATAACTGGTTTTTGATCTAGGTTTAGCTTCGCTGGGCGGCGAAGTCTATTAGATTCGACAGTTATTATAGAATTCATCTTTTAAATCACCAAGTCCATTTAAGGCGATGGCAGAGTAGTATTTGCTAGATAAAACTACCTGTTCACTATGGCTATATACTTTATCTTACGTCAATCCACCATAAAGTCAAGGGTGTTTTTTAGAATAGTCAAACAACTTACAGGGGTAAGAAGTTTACAAAAATAAGTAAAATTAAGGAACCATAACTGTTTCGCTATGCTTACACAACATTATCAGGTGTTTCCGATGTGCCTTCCTCACTGTTTTTGAGGTAAACTTCAGAAATTCCATTCATGCCTTCCGATAGTTGAGCTTTAGTATATTCCATACTGCCAACCAGTTTATGAAGCTTCTTATCATCATTCTCTTCTGTAAGTTTAGATTCTGAATCAGTCACATTTTTTCACCTCCATCATTTAGGATGGCAAATCAAGATGGAAATATGTATGACAGGCGATGATGATAGACACCCTCAAAGTCCATTTTAGGTAAAGAATGGAATCCTCCAGCAGAATCTGTACTTAAATAAGCGAGAAAAGATTATTTTATGAATCTTTTTTTAAAAATCAGCTGTTTTCATGGAACTAAAGGGATATACTATAGTTTAGCTTTTATTACATTTTTGTTAGTATTTTTTCTTGCCACACATTGTGTAATATTTTACAAGTTTTTCTATTTACATCAACAAAATGCTTATTGCAAAGGAGAATTGGATATGTCAGAAACGATTACCCAATCACAAACTGAACAACTTAATGCCAGCCAAAAACAATTAGATGTACTGGACCAATTATTAAACCCTGAGGTTCAGGAATCATTGAACACTTTAGTTGAGCAGTTACCAAAACTAACTGAGTTAGTGAATATTTTAACAAAGTCTTATGATTTCGCTCAATCGGTTGCGACTGATGAT
>NZ_VHIK01000032.1:0-62625 GCF_006680105.1 Bacillus sp. B4EP4a | reverse complement strand
CTGTGAGAGTAGGACGCCGCCAAGCCATTTAAAAAGATCAGCCATCCGGCTGGTCTTTTTTGTTGTTCGTAATTAAAAAAAGGTTTTTTATTTTCAGGGACAGCATAGGGCTGGCCTTATTTGAATTGGTTACAATATCATGAGGAGGAATTGGGCCGAATTTAAGTGGTGAAACCTTAAGAGAGAAGAAAAATATCAGGTTTTGCATTTATCTTTTTAGGGTATTTATGTAAGATATTTCAACTTTAATGTTCAATGGGGTATGTAACTACATATAATTTGGGGAAAATGGATAATACAGAAAGAGAAAGTGCGTTTAAGTTGCAAAATGCATTATTCCTTGTATAATAATAGTCAAATATAGTCAAAGTCAGAATGGAGGAGGCTGAGTGAGAAACATATCTGATATTATCGAAACTTATTTAAAGCAAGTACTTGAAATAAGTCAAAAAGATATCTTAGAGATTAAAAGAAGTGAAATAGCAGATAAATTTCAGTGTGTTCCTTCTCAAATCAATTACGTAATCAATACCAGGTTTACCATCGAGCGAGGTTATGTTGTAGAGAGTAAGCGTGGAGGCGGCGGTTACATACGCATCATGAAAGTCGAATCGCAGGATTCCGTGCAACTTATCAACCAATTATTATCGCTTATTGGTTCAAGGGTAACCCAATCGATGGCTGAAGGAGTAATTTCAAGGCTGATGAATGAAGACGTCATTAATGAACGAGAAGCAAAGATTATGATGAGCGTCATAGATAGATCGGTGATTTATATCGACCTACCTGACCGCGATGAGCTTAGGGCAAGAATTTTAACTGCGATGCTTACGACTTTAAAATATAAATGAAACTGGCAGAGGTGATGAGCGTTGATTTGCCAAGAATGTCATCAAAGGCCTGCTACCCTGCACTTCACCAAAATCATCAATGGAAAAAAGACTGAAGTCATGATTTGTGAGAAATGTGCTCAGGAAAAAGGTGAAATGTTCATGGATGCAGGTGGACCTGGTTTTTCAATAAATAATTTATTAGCAGGATTGTTGAATATGGAGTCGAATATTCAACAGACAAAGGCAAATGCATTTCCCAAAACGGAAGAGAGGCGTTGCCCGCATTGTCATCGATCTTATAAAGAATTTGTCCATATTGGTAAGTTTGGCTGTGCCGAATGTTATAAAACGTTCAATGAACAGTTAAATCCCATTTTAAAGAGGGTTCATAGCGGCAATACAGCACATATAGGGAAAATTCCAAAAAGGATTGGTGGCACCATATATCTTCGAAAGCAAATTTTGGATTTAAAAGAAGTTTTAAAGGTCCACATTGATCAAGAGGAGTTTGAGAAAGCGGCAGAGGTAAGAGATAAGGTTCGTTCCCTTGAAAAAAGGTATGAAGCGCAAGAGGGAGGCGAGGAATTATGAGCTTGGAAAAGTTTGTAGAAAACGCCTTGAGTTCCTGGATGAGTGCCGAAGGGCCGGAAATCGATATTGTATTGAGTTCGCGGATTCGGCTGGCCAGGAATTTTAAAGACTTTACCTTCCCAACCTCCTTTTCTAACGAAGAAGCTAAAAAAATCATTGAATTGGTCAAAAAAAGAATCGAAGAAGAAGTAACCCCAGAGATTGGAAAACTGGAACTATTAGAGATTGACCAATTGCAGCCACTGGAAAAGCGTGTTCTCGTTGAAAAACATTTAATCAGTCCCCATTTAGTTGAAGATTCAGCGAAAAGCGCATGTCTCCTTTCGGAAAATGAAGAAATAAGTATCATGATAAACGAAGAGGATCATCTCCGTATTCAATGTTTAATGTCGGGGTTGCAGCTAAAGGAAACATTAAAGATTGCAAATGTTCTTGACGATTGGATTGAAGAATCCATAGACTATGCATATGATGAGGAAAGAGGATACCTAACTAGTTGTCCGACTAATGTGGGAACAGGATTAAGAGCTTCGGTCATGATTCATCTGCCTGGCCTTGTCCTTACACAGCAGATGAATAATATCATACCGGCTATCAACCAATTGGGGTTGGTGGTTCGAGGGATTTATGGAGAGGGCAGTCAAGCCTTGGGGAATATTTTTCAAATCTCCAATCAAATTACTCTTGGAAAGTCGGAAAGGGATATCGTTGAAGATCTAACAAGTGTAGTGCAACAAATCATAGCCCAGGAACGGTCAGCGAGGGATGCATTAGCGAGGACTTCCCACATACAATTAGAAGATAGAATTTTCCGTTCATATGGGATTTTGTCCAATGCTCGCATCATCGAGACCAAGGAAGCAGCTACCTGTATCTCCGATGTTAGATTAGGGATAGATCTTGGGTATATAAAGAATATTTCTAAAAGCATTCTAAATGAGTTGATGATTTTGACGCAGTCGGGATTTTTACAAAAGTACGCAGGTGGCCCTTTAAGACCCCATGAAAGGGATATCCGTAGAGCGGCACTCATTCGGGAACGCTTGAATTTCACGGAATCTTCCTCCTCATAGAGGTCATTGACCCCTTTAGGGAGTATCAAATTTCATGTAATAGATATAGAGCAAGAAGAAGCTTCTGCCATAACTTAAAGAATTGCCAGCAACTTTATTCAAAACGAAAATTCTTAAGGAGGAATTCCCTATGATGTTTGGTCGTTTTACTGAAAGAGCCCAGAAAGTATTAGCATTAGCCCAAGAAGAGGCAATCCGTTTAGGTCATAATAATATCGGCACGGAACATATTTTACTGGGCCTTGTCCGAGAAGGTGATGGTATTGCAGCCAAAGCGTTATATGCTCTTGGCTTGGGTCCGGATAAGATTCAGAAAGAAGTGGAAAATCTAATTGGCCGAGGACAGGATACGGCTCAAACGATACATTATACCCCAAGAGCCAAGAAAGTCATTGAACTTTCCATGGATGAGGCAAGAAAATTAGGTCACTCATATGTTGGGACAGAGCATGTTCTTCTAGGTCTTATCCGTGAAGGGGAAGGTGTAGCTGCCCGCGTATTGAATAATCTGGGAGTAAGTTTAAATAAAGCTCGACAACAAGTATTACAACTTCTGGGAAGCAATGAATCAGGTGGTCACCAAGGTTCAGCCGCTTCAAATGCAAGCACGCCGACACTGGATGGCCTTGCACGTGATTTAACGGCGATTGCCAGGGAAGGAAGTTTGGATCCCGTTATCGGAAGAAGTAAGGAAATACAGCGTGTCATCGAGGTATTAAGCCGTCGTACAAAAAATAACCCAGTATTAATCGGTGAACCTGGGGTTGGTAAAACAGCCATTGCTGAAGGGCTTGCCCAACAGATCATCAATAATGAGGTACCTGAAATTTTACGTGATAAACGCGTAATGACACTTGATATGGGTACTGTTGTGGCTGGTACTAAATACCGGGGTGAATTTGAGGACCGGTTGAAGAAAGTTATGGATGAAATACGTCAGGCGGGTAATATCATCCTATTCATCGATGAATTGCATACATTGATTGGTGCAGGTGGTGCAGAAGGTGCCATTGATGCCTCCAATATCCTTAAACCATCATTGGCGCGAGGTGAATTACAATGTATCGGTGCCACGACTTTGGATGAGTACCGGAAGTATATTGAAAAGGATGCCGCGCTTGAACGTCGTTTCCAGCCAATCCAAGTCGATGAGCCGACTATTTTGGAATCCATCCAAATTCTCAAGGGGCTGCGTGACCGTTATGAGGCACATCACCGCGTATCGATTACTGACGAAGCGATTGATGCCGCAGTCAAATTATCCGACCGTTATATTTCCGATCGCTTTTTACCAGATAAAGCGATTGACTTGATTGATGAAGCTGGTTCCAAGGTTAGGCTGCGTTCATACACAACGCCACCTAACTTAAAAGAACTTGAAGTGAAGCTGGATGATGTTCGTAAGGAAAAGGATGCTTCCGTTCAGAGTCAAGAATTTGAAAAAGCAGCTTCGCTTCGCGATACAGAACAACGCTTAAGAGAACAATTGGAAGAAACGAAAAAGACTTGGAAAGAAAAACAAGGGCAGGAGAACAGTGAAGTGACTGTGGATGACATTGCACACGTCGTATCCAGTTGGACGGGAGTTCCAGTTACTAAATTGGCACAAACAGAGTCAGACAAACTGCTTAATATGGAGTCAATCCTCCATGATCGTGTAATTGGGCAGGAAGAGGCTGTCATTGCGGTTTCTAAAGCAGTACGACGTGCAAGGGCAGGTTTGAAAGATCCTAAACGTCCAATTGGTTCATTCATCTTCTTAGGACCTACAGGGGTCGGTAAAACCGAGCTAGCCCGTGCTTTAGCTGAATCCATTTTTGGTGATGAAGATGCCATGATCCGCATCGATATGTCCGAATATATGGAGAAACATTCGACTTCACGTCTTGTTGGATCCCCTCCAGGATATGTTGGATACGAAGAAGGCGGTCAGTTAACGGAAAAAGTGCGGAGGAAACCATACTCCGTCGTTCTGCTTGATGAAATAGAAAAGGCGCATCCGGATGTCTTCAATATTCTTCTTCAAGTATTGGAAGACGGAAGACTGACAGATTCCAAGGGGCGTACTGTCGATTTCAGGAATACCATCCTGATTATGACATCGAATGTAGGGGCGTCGGCCTTGAAAATTGATAAGTATGTCGGCTTTAATATCCAGGATACTGGCCAGGACTATAAAAATATGAAAGGGAAAGTGATGGAAGAACTCAAACGTGCATTCCGTCCGGAATTCCTGAATCGTATTGATGAAACTATCGTGTTCCACTCATTAGAGAAGGATCATTTGAAACAAATCGTTACATTAATGTCAAATCAGCTTACTACCCGTTTGAAAGAACAGGAGATATACTTGGAGCTGACAGATGCGGCTAGAGAAAAAATTGCTACGGAAGGTTTTGATCCGGAATATGGGGCACGGCCAATCCGCAGGGCACTTCAGAAGCATGTAGAAGATTATCTATCCGAAGAGTTGCTTAAGGGCAACGTGAAAAAAGGGCAAACGGTCGTAATGGATGTCGTGAATAATGAGTTTGCAATCCGACAAGGCGAGCCTGTTAATGTAAGTGAATAACCAGATCCTAAACTTCGAGGTACACGCAGATTCTTTTGCAGTGTACCTCTGTTTTTTATCTATAGGTAGATTTGAGTATAAATGGGACAAGCAGAGTGCAGAGTGAATATTTTTTTTAAAAAACTTAGCCTTAAGAAGGTTTAAATAAAACCGAGGTATAATATCCTTAATATAGATATTTTTTCCAGAGGAAAAGGAGTAATTTATGGCTGTAAAGAAGAAAACAAAATTTATGTGTCAGTCTTGTGGATATGAGTCACCGAAATGGATGGGGAAATGTCCAGGATGCGGTGAATGGAACAAAATGGTCGAGGAAACCGAAATCGTTAAACCTGCTAGAAAAGGCGCTTTTACCAATTCAGAGGTTAGAGGTTCCGGGGAACGGGAGAAGGCAGCACCCATAACGACTATTCAATCAGAAAAAGAACCCCGGATTAAGACGGATTTAATGGAATTGAATCGTGCTCTTGGGGGCGGGATCGTACAGGGATCACTTGTATTGATCGGAGGGGACCCGGGTATCGGTAAGTCCACCCTGCTTTTACAGGTATCATCCCAATTGGCGCATAAACAGAAAAAAGTGCTTTATATTTCTGGTGAAGAATCAGTCAAGCAGACCAAATTGAGAGCGGATCGGCTTGGGACCATGTCGGAAAATCTATTCGTTTATGCTGAAACCGATATGGATTATATCCAACAGGCAATTACGGATGTAAAACCGGATTTGGTCATTATTGACTCCATTCAAACGGTATACCATTCGGAGGTTACATCTGCCCCAGGAAGCGTTTCACAAGTGAGGGAGTGCACAGCCTCACTCATGCGCATTGCTAAAACGAACGGAATCGCGATTTTTATCGTCGGACACGTTACAAAGGAAGGGGCCATCGCGGGGCCACGGCTGCTTGAGCACATGGTCGATACAGTATTATATTTTGAAGGTGAAAGACACCATACATATCGAATTATACGTGCGGTTAAAAATCGCTTTGGTTCGACGAATGAGATGGGTATTTTTGAAATGAAAGAACATGGATTGGAAGAGGTCGCGAATCCATCGGAAATTTTCCTTGAAGAACGGTCGCAGGGAGCCTCGGGTTCCACAGTCGTCGCATCCATGGAGGGCACAAGGCCGGTGCTAGTCGAAATTCAAGCATTGATTTCACCTACGAGTTTTGGCAATCCGAGGCGAATGGCCACGGGAATCGACCACAATCGAGTTTCGCTTTTAATGGCTGTTCTGGAAAAGAGAGTGGGCTTGCTTCTTCAAAACCAAGATGCGTATTTAAAGGTTGCCGGTGGTGTCAAGCTGGATGAACCTGCAATTGACCTCGCTGTCGCAATAAGCATTGCTTCAAGCTTCCGTGATAAACCAACAAACCCTGCCGATTGCATCATTGGTGAAGTGGGGCTGACTGGTGAGGTAAGAAGGGTGTCAAGAATTGAACAAAGGGTGCAGGAAGCAGCAAAATTAGGGTTTGAGCGGGTTATCATACCGGCTAATAATATAGGGGGATGGACCGCGCCGAAGGGTATTAAGATCGTTGGTGTTTCATCTGTTTCGGAGGCTCTTAAACAATCGTTAGGGGGTTAAGTATGACAGATAAAAAAGGGTATGAGAAAACAAAATTGGAAATTCTGCAAATTGTTGCTCCAGGTACCCCGCTTCGGGAGGGGATTGAAAATGTCCTGAGGGCAAACACAGGTGGTTTGATAGTGGTCGGATATAATGAGAAGGTGCGAGTGATCGTGGATGGCGGCTTCGAAATCAATTGCAGCTGTACCCCCAGCACATTATATGAGTTGGCAAAGATGGACGGGGCCATCATTTTAAATGAAACAGCCGATAAGATCATTTTCGCAAATGCCCAACTAGTGCCGGATAACAGTACACCTTCCACAGAAACGGGAATGCGGCATAGGACAGCGGAACGTGTGGCAAGGGAGACCAAGTCGTTGGTCATCGCAATCTCACAACGTCGGAATGTCATCACTTTATATCAAGGAAATTTCCGATACGCCCTTAAAGATATAGGAGTCATACTTGCCAAGGCTAATTTAGCCATCCAGACCTTGGAAAAATACAAGGTGGTCCTGCAGCAGAGCATATCGGTTTTAGGAGCACTCGAGTTTGAGGAAATCGTGACCTATGCCGACCTTTTGCAGGTATTTCACCGATATGTAATGGTGCTCAGAATCAAGGCGGAGCTATTAACGTACCTTAATGAGCTTGGTACGGAAGGAAGATTGATCCGTTTGCAAATGAATGAAATCCTGGCAGATATTGAAACGGAAGGAAAATGGCTTATCAAGGATTATACCTCCAGTAATGATGAAAATCCCGAGGAAATCATTTTTAGGCTTCAAGAGTTGGCCATGCAGGAAAAACTGGATGAAAGCATTCTTCTAAAGGTGCTGGGCTATCATGGATACATACACCTTGATGAGTCAGTACATCCCCGTGGTTACCGTATTCTTCATAAAATCCCACGCTTGCCGGGTTTGATCATCGAAAATTTAGTGAAACAGTTCGGAAGCTTTAGTGAAGTCAATAAAGCTACGGTTGAAAACCTTGACGATGTGGAGGGCATAGGCGAAGTCCGCGCCAATAAAATCAAAGAAGGACTCCGGATTTTGAAAAATCAGCTTGTCACAAATAGAAGGATGTAGGTGCAGCTGGCCTTTTAAATTCCCCTGAACTAGCTTGAAATTGATTGGTGTTTATTTTTGACACTCAAAACTCAGGGTGCTAGGCTAATATTACGAAAAAGAGAAAAAATCATATTTGTAAATCCACTAATTCCTTAAGTGAATTTAACGTATATAATGAAAACGAATTTTCGAAGGTTTCATTTTATTTTATTGGTCAATAATGAATAGAAGGAGGTGAAAGGGATGTTAAAACGCATTATACAAGCATGCTTCTTAATAGTCGGCGGAACACTTGGTATGTTACTTATTCCAGAATTATTAATTGTTTTACATGCAGATGATATTGCTTTAATAAACAATCCTTATGTAAGTGTACTGTTGGGTGCCATTATCTTTTATCTTATAACTTTTTGGGCAGTAGATCATGTGATCTATTTTATGAAGTGGCTGGAGGAACAGCTTGTAAAGATACCAATTACGGATATAATCTTTGGCAGCGTCGGTCTTTTAGTGGGACTGCTTGCGGCGTTCTTGGTTGGCTCCGCCTTCAGTGCCATCAAGGTTCCTATTTTAAATACAGTGGTTCCCATCATCCTTACGCTTTTATTTGGTTATCTTGGTTTTCAGGTGGGCTTTAAAAAGCGTGATGAGCTATTGAGTTTATTCACGAAAAGCAATAAGAAAAAGAACACTGATGGTGAAGCGAGCGAAGAGGATGAAGAGGGGTATAGCAAGCGGCTGAAGATTCTCGATACAAGCGTCATCATTGATGGTAGAATTGCGGATATTTGTCAGACAGGCTTTCTGGAGGGTACCATAGTCATTCCTCAATTCGTATTAAACGAACTGCAGCACATTGCCGATTCATCTGATGCATTGAAAAGGAATCGTGGAAGACGTGGTTTGGATATCTTGAATCGGATTCAAAAAGATCTTCCGATTAAAGTGGAGATGTACGAGGGGGATTTTGAAGACATTCAGGAAGTGGACAGTAAACTAGTGAAACTTGCCAAAATATCGGGCGGAATGGTCGTTACCAATGATTTCAATTTAAACAAAGTATGCGAGTTTCAAAATGTGGCGGTCCTTAATATCAATGACCTTGCCAATGCCGTAAAACCTGTTGTGCTTCCTGGGGAAGAGATGAATGTTCAGGTCATCAAGGACGGGAAAGAGCAGAACCAGGGCATCGCTTATTTAGACGATGGCACCATGATCGTTGTCGAGGGTGGCCGTGACCATATCGGGAAACGCATCGATGTACTTGTCACAAGTGTATTGCAAACCTCTGCAGGCCGTATGATATTCGCTAAACCGAAACTATTAGAAAAAGCATTATAAAGAAGAGTAGGAGAAACCGTTATGTTTTATGAAGTAGTGATACCTGCAGCTGGACAAGGCAAAAGAATGAAGGCGGGCAAGAATAAACTTTTTATTGAACTATCGGGTATCCCGATCATTGTTTATACACTGCGTGTCTTCGAAGAAGATCCTGACTGTCGGGGGATTATCCTTTCGATAAACCCGGCAGAAAAGGATTATTTCAGTCAATTGATTGCAGCATATGGGCTTAAAAAGGTCAAGAAACTGGTCATGGGTGGCAAGGAGCGCCAACAAAGCGTTTATAATGGACTGCAACATGCAGGAGAAGAAATCGTCCTGGTCCACGACGGTGCCCGCCCTTTTATCAATGTTGGGCAAATCAGTGAATTGACTACTGCCGCCTCCCTTCATGGAGGTGCCGTAATTGCAGTGCCCGTTAAGGATACGATTAAAAAAGCGTCAAACAATAAGGTAGTGGAAACAGTGGAACGATCTAGCTTGTGGGCGGTACAAACTCCACAAGCTTTTCGTGTATCCATATTAAAAAGCGCGTATGAACAGGCAGAAGCTGAAGCATTTTTAGGGACGGATGATGCAAGTTTGCTAGAGCGGATCAATGAACAGGTAGTTATTATTGAGGGCAATTATGATAATATTAAAATTACGACTCAGGAAGACCTTTATTTTGCAGAAGCGATTTTACATAAACAACATGGAAAAAGATGATTGGGGAGAATGATATGTTTAGAATAGGACAAGGATATGACGTTCATCAGCTTGTGGAGGGGAGACCTTTGATTATTGGCGGGATTACGATTCCGTATGAGAAAGGTTTGCTAGGTCATTCGGATGCGGATGTCCTTCTGCATACTGTTGCTGATGCCTGCTTGGGGGCAATTGGTGCAGGGGATATCGGTAAGCATTTTCCGGATACCGATCCTGAATTTAAAGATGCCGATTCGGCAAAACTGCTGCAGTATATTTGGGCGATCGTAAAAAAAGAAGGATATTCCCTAGGCAATGCGGACTGTACAATCATTGCACAAAGCCCGAAAATGGCACCGTATATTGAGGAAATGCGCGGCAGGATTGCTGAACTTTTAGATGCGCCGATAGACAGAATCAATGTAAAGGCGACCACTACCGAGAAACTTGGATTTACAGGCAGGAGCGAAGGAATCGCGGCACAGGCTGTGGTTTTATTGGTTAAATCAAACTAATTTCGTTTTTAGAGTGGATGCCTTTATCCCAATGTATTTAAATGATAATATATACAATAGAATAGAACGACTGGGAGGTCTATATATATCATGAGCAGCGATATTCGAGTTCGCTATGCACCGAGTCCGACTGGACATTTACATATTGGTAATGCACGGACTGCTTTATTTAACTATTTATACGCACGAAATAAAGGCGGGAAATTCATCATCCGTATTGAAGATACCGACCAAAAGAGAAATATTGAAGGCGGAGAGGAAAGTCAGCTTAAATATTTGAAATGGCTTGGTATGGATTGGGATGAAGGTGTTGATGTTGGCGGTGAATTCGGGCCATATCGTCAATCCGAAAGGAACGACCTTTATCAGGAATTGTATCAAGAGCTTTTAGATAAGGGTTTGGCATATAAATGCTATTGTACGGAAGAAGAGCTTGAAGCAGAGCGTGAAGGACAGGTCGAACGGAATGAAACGCCAAAATATTCAGGGAAGTGCAAGCATTTAACTGAAGAAGAGCAAGCGGAACTAGTGGCTCAAGGAAGAAAACCGAGCATTCGCTTTGCCGTTCCAGCTGGGAAGGTCCTTACTTTCAAAGATATGGTTAAGGATGAGGTTTCGTTTGAAGCGGATGGCTTTGGTGATTTTGTCATCGTTAAAAAAGATGGCATTCCAACCTATAACTTTGCAGTGGCCGTCGATGATCACTTGATGAAGATTTCCCATGTCCTTCGCGGTGATGATCATATCTCCAATACTCCCAAACAACTGATGATTTACGAAGCTTTCGGCTGGGAACCGCCGGTATTCGGACATATGACGCTGATTGTAAACGAAAGCAGGAAGAAACTGAGTAAACGTGATGAGTCCATCATTCAATTCATTGAGCAATATGAAGAGCTTGGTTATGTACCTGAAGCTTTATTCAATTTCATTACATTATTAGGATGGTCTCCGGTCGGGGAAGAAGAGATTTTCACGAAGGAAGAATTCATTAATCTTTTCGATGCTGATCGGCTGTCTAAATCACCTGCACTTTTCGATAAACAAAAGCTTACATGGATGAATAACCAATATGTGAAGCAATTGGACGGAAATCGTGCAGTGGAATTGTCAATGCCTCACTTAATTAAAGCCGGGAAGGTTTCAGAGACACTGACCGCCGAAGAAGAAGAGTGGGTACATGGGCTAGTTTCCCTTTTTCAAGAGCAGATGAGCTATGGAGCGGAAATAGTCGAGCTATCTGAACTGTTTTTCATGGATGAGGTCGTGTTCGAAGAAGAAGCCAAGGAAGTACTGGCTGAAGAACAGGTACCGGAAGTCATGAAAGCTTTCCTTCAGGAGATCGATGGCCTTGAAGAATTTAACGCGGATGAAATCAAGAAGTCGATTAAAGCCGTACAAAAAAGCACAGGCCATAAAGGGAAAAAATTATTCATGCCGATAAGGGCGGCCGTCACGGGTCAAACACATGGTCCTGACTTGCCTAAGGCGATTTCATTACTGGGCAAAGAAAAAATTAAACAGCGTATTCAGAGTATTTTATATTAACAATTTGTCAAAAATGTAATATAGTATTTAATAATCTTACAAAAGAACGCGTAGATGGGGAGAAGTAAGTAAACGAAGCTTTTTAGAGAGAACCATAACCTGCTGAAAGTGGTTCAAGCCTCTCGTTTTCTGAAATGCACCCTTGAGTCCTTTGCTGAACTAACCTATAGTAGGCACAGGCGGAATGTCCTCCGTTACAGGGATTAAAGTTGGGGATGAAAAAACAGGAAAAAGCTTTACCTGCTTCGTACATTCCAAACAGAGTGGAACCGCGCTTAAAGCGTCTCTGTCTATTTGGACAGAGACGCTTTTTTATATGCTTTAAAAGCTTCAAAGGGGATGTTGGAAAAGAACGCAACATAGGGGGGAATCATTTTGTTAAAGATGTTTAAAGAGGATATCGAAGTGGTTTTTGATCAAGATCCTGCTGCGCGCAGCTATTTGGAAGTCATATTGACGTACGCGGGTTTACATGCGATTTGGAGTCATAGGATGGCTCATGCACTATTTAAGAAGAAGTTCTTTTTCCTGGCAAGAAGTATATCTCAGATCAGTAGGTTTTTTACCGGAATTGAAATTCATCCAGGGGCTACGATTGGCCGTCGTTTCTTCATTGACCATGGAATGGGGATCGTCATTGGCGAAACTTGTGAAATTGGCGACAATGTATCTGTCTTTCAAGGTGTAACCCTTGGGGGGACAGGAAAGGAAAAGGGAAAACGTCATCCTACGATAAAGGATAACGTTTTGATTGCTACAGGAGCAAAAGTGCTGGGTTCCATCACTGTTGGGGAAAACTCAAAAATCGGTGCAGGATCGGTCGTTTTAAAGGAAGTGCCACCTAATTCCACAGTGGTGGGTATTCCAGGTAAAGTGGTCATTCAAGATGGTATCAAAATCAACAAAGATCTAAATCATTGTGATCTTCCTGATCCAATCGCTGATCGCTTTAAGGAATTGGATAGTGAAATCAGGGCTTTAAGAGCGAAGATGGCTGAACAGAAGCAGAAGGAAAGGAGTCTATAATATGGCGATTAAAATATATAACACAGCTACAAGAAAAAAGGAAACCTTCGTCCCGATGGAAGAGGGAAAGGTGAAGATGTACGTATGCGGACCCACTGTCTATAATTACATTCATATTGGTAATGCAAGACCGGCAATCGTATTCGATACCGTTCGTAGGTATTTGGATTACCGTGGATATGATGTGCAATTCGTTTCGAACTTTACGGATGTGGATGATAAGCTGATTCGTGCGGCAAAAGAATTGGGGGAAGATGTCCCAACCATATCAGAGCGTTTCATCAAGGCTTATTTTGAAGACGTGTCGGCATTGGGCTGCAAAAAAGCCGATGCTCACCCAACCGTAATGGAGAACATGGATGCAATCATTGAATTCATCTCGGCATTAATTGAGAAAGGATTCGCTTATGAATCCGAAGGGGATGTGTATTACCGAACTCGTAAGTTTGAGGGGTATGGAAAACTTTCACATCAGTCCATCGATGAGCTGCGAGTGGGGGCACGTATTGAAATAGGGGAGAAAAAACAAGATGCCCTTGATTTTGCCCTTTGGAAAACGGCAAAGGATGATGAAATATCTTGGGAGAGCCCATGGGGTAAAGGGCGTCCTGGCTGGCATATCGAATGCTCCGCAATGGTCAAAAAGTATTTGGGTGATACAATCGATATTCATGCCGGAGGTCAAGATCTGGCTTTCCCGCATCATGAAAATGAAATTGCACAATCCGAAGCATTGACGGGTAAGACTTTTGCGAATTATTGGATGCATAACGGGTATATAAATATTGAGAATGAAAAAATGTCTAAGTCCTTAGGCAATTTCGTCCTTGTGCACGACATCATTCAGAAGCATGATCCACAAGTGTTACGCTTCTTTATGTTATCTGTACATTACCGTCATCCCATCAATTATAGTGAAGAAGTGCTTGAAAATGTAAAAGCGTCCCTCGATCGCTTAAGGACATCTTATCAAAACTTAAAGCATCGCCTTCAAGTTAGTGACGGATTGACTGAGAATAATGATGTTTGGTTGGGGAAGCTGAATGAATTACATGAACAATTCATTAAAGAAATGGACGATGATTTCAACACAGCTAATGCAATATCCATGCTCTTTGAACTTTCCAAACAGGCAAATTATTACTTGATGGAGAAAAACACAGACAAGGAAGTGATTGATGCTTTCCTTGATAAATTCAACATCTTATTTTCTGTCCTAGGGTTGTCCCTTGAAGAAGAGGGGCTTTTGGATGAAGAAATTGAAGGCTTGATACAGCAGAGAATTCAAGCGCGGAAAGACCGCAATTTTGGGTTGTCCGATGAAATTCGTGATCGCTTGAAAAACATGAATATCATATTAGAGGATACCCCTCAAGGTACAAGATGGAAAAGAGGGTAATTAATGCTTCATTACGATAGTAAGGTAGATGCAAAAATGCTGAACAGTCTTGCTTTGGCATATATAGGTGATGCTGTATACGAAACGTATATACGGCATCACCTCATTCAAAAAGGAGCGGTCAAGCCCAATCTACTACACAAAAAAGCTACATCTTTTGTAGCTGCTAAAGCGCAAAATAAAATCATCCACTTTTTCCTGGAGTCAGATTGGTTATCGGAAGAGGAATCCGCTGTCGTTCGGCGCGGCCGAAATGCAAAATCCGGAACGGTACCGAAGAATACAGATGTGCAAACGTATCGCTACAGTACAGCCTTCGAGGCACTTATGGGATTTTTGTATTTATCCGGTCGAATAGAAAGAATGGAAGAACTCATCAAAAAATCCATTGAATACATTGAAGAAGAAAAGGGGAGTAACCCATGAGCGAAGAATATATCATTGGCAGAAACCCCGTATTGGAAGCACTTCGCTCCGAACGGGATATTAATAAAATTTGGATAGCCGAGGGCTCGCAAAAAGGCTCGATGCAACCACTAATCGGTCTGGCGAAGGAAAAGAAGGTATTCGTGCAAATCGTACCGAAGAAAAAAATTGACCAAATGGCAGAAGGCATCCATCAAGGCGTTATCGCACAAGTGGCTGCATATGAATATGTGGAGCTGGATGACTTATTCGCAAAAGCGGCTGAACGGGACGAAGCACCTTTTTTCATGATCCTTGATGAAGTTGAAGATCCGCATAATTTAGGTTCGATCATGAGGACGGCTGATGCAGTTGGGGCCCATGGAATCATCATCCCAAAAAGAAGAGCGGTGGGCTTGACGGCAACAGTGGCAAAAGCTTCGACGGGTGCAATCGAATATATTCCGGTAGCTCGCGTTACAAATTTGGCACGAGCGGTTGAAGAGTTGAAAGAGCGAGGGGTATGGATAGTCGGTACCGATGCGAAAGGCAGCGATGATTACCGTAACATGGACGGAAAAATGCCTATCGGACTTGTTATCGGCAGCGAAGGAAAAGGCATGGCACGGCTAATGAAGGATAAATGTGATTTTCTCATCCGTCTCCCTATGGCAGGACAAGTAACTTCGTTAAATGCATCGGTAGCGGCCGGTTTATTGATGTATGAGGTTTATAGAAAAAGAAATCCTCTAGGGCAATGATGGAATGAATATTCTGTTGGTGGACGGTTATAACATTATTGGAGCTTGGCCGGAACTGAGAGAATTAAAAGAACGGGATCTTGCTGCTGCAAGAGACCGGTTGATAGAAATGATGGCGGAATATCAAGCATTTACCGGATACCGTGTAATTATCGTATTTGACGCTCAATATGTTCAGGGAATTGCCCGCATATTCAAAAATCACAAGGTTGACGTAATTTTTACAAAAGAAAATGAAACTGCGGATGAAAGAATAGAAAAGATGGCCATTGAACTGAATAATGTCAAAACGCAAATTCAAGTGGCAACCTCTGACTTCACGGAACAGTGGGTGATCTTTGGCCAAGGGGCCCTAAGGAAATCCGCTCGTGAACTGCTTATTGAAATGGAAGAAATTCAAGGCGAAATCAAGAAAGATGTACGAAAAACAACGACGATAAGACCTGTGGCCAAAATTCCTTTAAGTGAAGAAGTGGCAGAAATTTTTGAAAAATGGCGCCGAGGTAAAATTTGAACCATTGACGGGTAAAATTTACCTGCTGTATAATATTTCTATCTGAGTCAGGTCAGGGGGATATAATGTGGGTCTCAAATTCGGAATGAAGCTGAACGAAAAGTATCTGCAGTTTGAGGATGATGAATTGATAGGGTTGGTGCACACTGGAGACAGTGAGGCGCTGGATTATTTGATCCAAAAGTATCGTAATTTTGTAAGAGCGAAAGCAAGGACTTATTTCTTGATTGGTGCCGATAAGGAAGACATCGTGCAAGAAGGTATGATTGGTTTATATAAAGCCGTCCGTGATTTTAAAGGGGATAAATTATCTTCCTTTAAAGCATTTGCAGAACTATGCATTACGAGGCAGATCATTACAGCTATCAAAACAGCAACACGTCAAAAACATATTCCGCTCAATTCCTATGTTTCCCTGGACAAGCCCATTTATGATGAGGAATCGGACCGAACTCTAATGGATATTATATCGGGTACGAAAGTTTTGGACCCGGAAGAACTGATCATCAACCAAGAAGAGTTTGACGATATCGAATTAAAGATGGCCGAGCTCCTGAGTGATCTTGAGAGAAAAGTGTTAGCTCTTTACCTGGATGGACAAACCTACCAAGAAATTTCGGAAGAGTTGAACCGGCATGTTAAGTCAATCGACAACGCCCTTCAGCGGGTGAAAAGAAAGCTCGAGCGCTATCTGGAAGTAAGGGAAATCAGTTTATAATCCCTCCGCTTTTTCCGCTTAATTTCATCTGTCCCTTCTCCACAAGGATGTTTATTATTCACTAAAATTTTTAATGGATGTTAAGTAACCGATGTTTTGATTTCCGGTGTCCGTAATAGGTGAAACCCGCTTTGATATTGACAATAAAAAACAGCCGTGATAAGGTTTTATGGATATAGTAGATAGGATAGGTGTATCTAATGCGAAAAAAAATAGTTCTTGCATGCACTGATTGCGGTTCAAGAAATTATAGTTATGAGAGCAAACAATCGACAAGCGGCGAACGACTGGAAATCAAGAAATTTTGCAGTACATGCAACTCACACTCGATTCATAAAGAAACGAAATAACCGTTTTATAAATAGATTGACAGAAGCTTCTAATGCTTGGAGGTACATTCATGAAACGTTTTACCGAATTTTTCAGCGGAGTCGCTCGCGAAATGCGAAAAGTAAGCTGGCCGAAACGCAAGGAGCTTACCAAATATACAATCGTGGTAGTAACGACTGTATTGTTTATGGCTTTATTCTTTACAGTGGTCGATTTGGGCATTTCCGAATTAATTCGCTTAGTTATTGAATAAGAGATTCGAAAATAAGGTATAATAGTGATAGAATAATATGTGTCAGCAGAAAAGCCCGGAAACGGGTTTTTTAATTTGTCTTTTTTAATAAGTGAAGAAGCTCAAAATCGAGCACTGCTGTAAATATGAATCATCACAATATTTTCTAGTTAAGTCAGGATGACGCCGGTATGGTTTTTTGGCTAAAACGTTCAAAGATAAAGATTAATAAAGAAAATGATTGATTGCAGGGAGGGAAGGACGTTAAAGTCCTAACACATGGAAAAGAATTGGTATGTAGTTCACACTTATTCAGGTTATGAGAACAAGGTTAAGGCTAACTTGGAAAAACGTGTTGAAACTATGGGGATGGAAGACAAGATCTTTCGCGTTGTAGTTCCAGAAGAAGAAGAAACAGAAGTGAAAGATGGCAAAAAGAAAGTGACCAAAAAGAAAGTATTTCCAGGTTATGTATTGGTTGAGATCATCATGACGGATGATTCATGGTACGTTGTCCGGAATACGCCTGGCGTAACAGGTTTCGTAGGTTCATCTGGAGCTGGGTCAAAACCGACTGCATTGCTTCCGGAAGAAATTGAAGTCGTCCTTAAACGAATGGGCGTGGATGAAAGTAAAATCGAAGTTGATTTTGAAATCGGTGATACGGTTCAAGTTAAAGAAGGACCTTTCGCAACCTTTGCAGGGCCGATTGAAGAACTTGATAAAGACAAAGGGAAAGTAAGGGTCCTAGTCAATATGTTCGGTCGTGATACACCGGTTGAACTTGATTTTAATCAAGTGGAAAAATTATAAACGGAAAAAAACTTGAAATTGCCTTTAGAAAGTGGTAAAATTTCAAAGGTCAGTATGTTTCAATTTTTAGGCCTCAACGATACAAGCATTCTTTATTAATATATAAAGAATTCAAGATGAGTGGGAGGGTATTACCCTATTACCACATCACGGACTTATAAGGAGGTGTGTCTCGTGGCTAAAAAAGTAATTAAAATGGTTAAATTGCAAATTCCTGCTGGTAAAGCGAATCCGGCACCGCCAGTCGGTCCTGCATTAGGTCAAGCTGGTGTAAACATCATGGGATTCTGTAAGGAGTTCAACGCTCGTACAGCAGATCAAGCTGGTCTAATTATTCCTGTTGAAATCACGGTATTTGAAGACCGTTCATTTACATTCATTACAAAAACTCCGCCGGCTGCAGTATTGCTTAAGAAAGTAGCTGGTATCGAGTCTGGTTCTGGTGAACCTAACCGTAATAAAGTTGCTACAGTCAAGCGTGATCAAGTGCGCGAGATTGCTGAAACTAAAATGCCTGACCTAAACGCTGCAAGCGTTGAAGCTGCAATGCGTATGGTTGAAGGTACTGCTCGCAGCATGGGTATTGTCATCGAAGACTAATCCATGTAATTGCTATTTGTTTCTACGGGGTTGCGATTGATACTCGCAACCTTTATTCGTGGGAGGTCATTCCGTTAAAACCACAATTTAGGAGGATTTATATCATGGCGAAAAAAGGTAAAAAGTATCTTGAAGCAGCTAAGCTTGTAGAAGTTTCTAAGGCTTATGCTGTAACTGAAGCAATCGAAGTTGCTAAAAAAGCAAACTTCGCAAAATTCGATGCGACTGTTGAAGTTGCTTTCCGTTTAGGCGTAGACCCTAAGAAAGCTGACCAACAAATTCGTGGAGCAGTTGTTCTGCCGAATGGTACTGGTAAAACTCAACGCGTATTAGTATTCGCTAAAGGCGAAAAAGCAAAAGAAGCTGAAGCTGCTGGTGCTGACTACGTTGGCGAATCTGACTACATCAACAAAATCCAACAAGGATGGTTCGAATTCGATGTAATCGTTGCGACTCCAGACATGATGGGTGAAGTTGGTAAACTTGGCCGTGTATTAGGACCTAAAGGATTAATGCCTAACCCTAAAACTGGCACAGTAACATTCGACGTAACAAAAGCTGTTAATGAAATCAAAGCTGGTAAAGTTGAATACCGCGTAGATAAAGCTGGAAACATCCATGCTCCAATCGGTAAAGTATCTTTCGAGGATGCTAAACTAGTGGAAAACTTCACTACTATCTATGATACATTAATGAAAGTTAAACCTGCGGCTGCTAAAGGAACTTACATGAAAAACGTTTCTGTAACAACTACAATGGGCCCTGGCGTGAAAGTTGATCCTTCTACTTTCAATAAATAATTGACATTCCAAAACTATTATTGTTATAATAAGTTTTGTTGTGAATAAATGAATATCATTTGTACCGTAGACAGTAGGTGCTCGTTACGAGCTTAATTCCCTGCCGAGGTAATTCGATAATAATAGTCCTTGACTATGACTTTTGAAATTACTGCCTTCATGTCTGCAATAGAGATGAAGGCTTTTTCTTTGAAACGGTATAAATGTTTTCAAGCAAATCTACAGGAGGTGTAAGGATGAACGCAATTATTGAACAAAAGCAAAAAATCGTTGCTGAGATTACTGATAAATTAACTGCAAGCCAATCAACAGTAGTTGTTGACTACCGTGGATTGACTGTTGCTGAATTAACAGAACTTCGTAAGCAACTTCGTGAAGCTGGCGTTGAGTTTAAAGTTTACAAAAACTCTATGACTCGCCGTGCTGCGGAAAGTGCTGAACTTAGCGCTTTGAACGAATCATTAACAGGACCAAACGCAATTGCATTCTCAACTGAAGATGTTATTGCGCCAGCAAAAATCCTTAACGATTTTGCGAAAAAACATGAAGCTTTAGAAATCAAAGCTGGAGTTATCGAAGGAAATGTTGCAACTGCTGAAGAAATTAAAGCTCTTGCAGAACTACCTTCACGCGAAGGCCTACTTTCAATGCTACTCAGCGTGCTACAAGCGCCTATGCGCGGACTTGCTCTTGCTACAAAAGCAGTTGCAGATCAAAAAGAAGAACAAGGCGCGTAAGCTAATCGCTTATTTAGCCTAATGATTCAAAAAAAAACCAACCATTTCGAGGAGGAAATAACAATGACTAAAGATCAAATCTTAGAAGCAGTTAAAAACATGACTGTTTTAGAATTAAACGACCTTGTAAAAGCAATCGAAGAAGAATTTGGCGTAACTGCTGCTGCACCTGTAGCTGTAGCTGCTGCTGGTGGCGCTGCTGCTGAAGAGCAAACTGAGTTTGATGTAATCCTTACATCTGCTGGAGATCAAAAAATCAAAGTTATCAAAGCTGTACGTGAAGTAACAGGTCTTGGACTTAAAGAAGCAAAAGAACTTGTTGACAACACTCCAAAAGCAATCAAAGAAGGCGCTTCTAAAGAAGAAGCTGAAGAAGTTAAAGCTAAACTTGAAGAAGTTGGAGCTGGCGTTGAAGTTAAGTAATCTTGCATAAAAAAAAGCTCGCTATCACTGGCGGGCTTTTTTCTTCATTTTCAAAGAAATGATGAAAACTAGCCGTTAATGGTTTGGTAACGAGGATTTCGTTATTCGAACATTCCGGCGTGCAAGTATCCATTCTTCAATTCTCTTCTCTCATTAAATCTTCAATATTCCTTTCTGATAGGGGGAGATGACTCTGACAGAGCATTACTACTCACATAAACCGGATGTCGTAAGCAATCCGAAATTTTGGGATTTCACATTAAAGGGACGTACATTTCGCTTCAAAAGTGATAATGGTGTTTTTTCGAAAAAGGAAGTTGATTTCGGATCGCGTCTTTTGGTTGAGAGTTTTAACCTTAATGAAGCTGTGGAAGGAGATATTCTCGATGTTGGTTGCGGTTATGGTCCAATCGGAATATCGATTGCGGCAGCTTATCCCGAGAGAACGATAGAAATGATTGATATAAATAGCCGAGCAGTTGAATTGTCAAAAGAGAATGCCGCTTCTAATGGGATCGCAAATGTGAAAATTTACGAAAGTGATCGTTTTGACAAAGTTGGCTCCAATCAATTCGCGGCAATTCTTACGAACCCTCCCATTCGCGCAGGCAAAAGTGTAGTCCACGAAATTTTAGAAGAAAGCTATCGCAGTTTGGTAGCTGGTGGAGAACTATGGGTTGTCATTCAAAAAAAACAAGGGGCTCCATCCGCAATGGATAAAATGGAGCGATTATTTGGAAATGTTGAAGTGACTGTTAAGAAAAAAGGTTACTATATACTATTAGCCAAAAAGGTTTGACTCTAAATTTTCGCTATGTTAGTATTATAAAATGCATATATATAATTCCGTAACTATGCAATTTTTATACCATTGGTGTATAACCAATGGATAATATGGGAAAAATATATAAATAATAGTTCGTTTTATGAGAAATAGTGGTTTTTAAAATAAAAACCATTTTCTTTTTGTCTATGGAAATGATTCCTTTTCCGAGGCAAATGGATCCTTATAACGCTTGATTTAAGGGGTGAATCAGTTGACAGGTCAACTTGTTCAGTATGGACGACACCGCCAACGTAGAAGTTATGCAAGAATCAGTGAGGTTTTGGATCTTCCGAATCTGATTGAAATTCAAACAGCTTCTTATCAATGGTTTCTAGATGTAGGTTTAAAGGAAATGTTCCAGGATATTTCTCCTATTGAGGATTTTACAGGTAATTTATCGTTAGAATTCATCGATTACAGCTTAGCTGAGCCGAAGTATTCTGTGGAAGAAACAAAAGAACGCGATGTTACGTATTCTGCACCACTTCGTGTGAAAGTGCGCCTTGTTAACAAAGAAACAGGGGAAGTGAAAGACCAGGATGTATTTATGGGCGACTTCCCGCTGATGACTGAAACAGGTACATTTGTCATCAATGGTGCTGAACGGGTAATTGTATCCCAATTAGTGCGCTCACCGAGTGTTTACTACAACGGGAAAATGGATAAAAACGGTAAGCTTGGATTCTCTGCGACCGTTATTCCTAACCGTGGCGCATGGCTCGAATATGAAACAGACGCCAAGGATGTTGTGTATGTTAGGATCGACCGCACCAGGAAATTACCGATTACGGTATTGATGCGTGCCCTTGGATTCGGAACAGATCAAGAAATCATCGATTTAATCGGAGACAACGAATACCTTCGCAACACTCTTGAAAAGGATAACACCGAGAGTGTAGAAAAAGCATTACTAGAAATCTATGAGCGTCTACGCCCAGGTGAACCGCCTACTGTCGAAAACGCGAAAAGTCTTTTAGTATCCCGCTTTTTTGATCCGAAACGTTATGATTTAGCTAATGTAGGCCGTTATAAAATTAATAAAAAACTGCATATCAAGAACCGTTTATTCGGACAACGTATTGCAGAGACTTTGATTGATCCTGAAACAGGTGAAATCATCGTTGAAAAAGGGACAATGCTTGATCGTCGGACTCTTGATAGGATCCTGCCTCATATCGAAGGTGGAATCGGATTCAAAACATTCCATCCATCAGGCGGTGTAGTAGAGGAAGAAACTCTTCTTCAACCTATTAAAGTGTTTGCGCCAAACGATGCTGAAGGCGAAAAAGTGATCAATATCATCGGTAATGCCTATGTGACCGACCAGGTCAAAAACATTACACCGGCTGATATCATTTCTTCAATCAGTTATTTCTTTAATTTATTGCATGGTGTGGGAATCACGGATGACATTGACCATTTAGGTAACCGTCGTCTGCGTTCCGTTGGTGAATTGCTGCAAAACCAATTCAGAATTGGTTTATCCCGTATGGAGCGTGTTGTCCGTGAAAGAATGTCCATTCAGGATACGAATACAATTACTCCACAGCAACTAATCAACATTCGCCCGGTCATTGCATCCATTAAAGAGTTCTTTGGAAGCTCACAGCTTTCCCAATTCATGGATCAAACGAATCCGTTGGCTGAATTGACGCATAAACGTCGTCTATCTGCATTGGGACCTGGTGGTCTGACACGTGAGCGTGCTGGCTTTGAAGTACGTGACGTTCATTATTCCCACTATGGCCGCATGTGTCCGATCGAAACGCCTGAGGGACCGAATATTGGTTTGATTAACTCATTATCCAGTTTCGCAAAGGTTAACCCATATGGCTTCATTGAAACACCATACCGCCGTGTGGACCCTGAAACAGGTAAAATCACAAGCCAAATTGACTACTTAACAGCTGATGAGGAAGATAATTATGTAGTTGCCCAAGCGAATGTACGACTGTCAGATGACGGCTCATTCCTTGATAATGATGTTGTTGCACGTTTCCGCGGTGAAAATACCGTTGTTCCGCGTGACCGCGTAGATTACATGGATGTATCTCCTAAACAGGTTGTATCTGCTGCGACAGCATGTATTCCTTTCTTGGAAAATGATGACTCCAACCGTGCCCTTATGGGAGCGAACATGCAACGTCAAGCAGTTCCTTTGCTGCAACCGGAAGCCCCTCGAGTAGGAACGGGTATGGAGTATGTTTCAGCGAAAGACTCCGGTGCTGCTGTAATCTGTAAACACCCTGGTATCGTAGAGCACGTTGAATCACGTGAAGTATGGGTACGTAGGGTAAGTGAGGTTGACGGACAGCAAGTAAAAGGAAACCTTGATAAATACCGTCTATTAAAATTCATTCGTTCCAACCAAGGAACGTGCTATAATCAACGCCCTATCGTAAGTGTTGGCGACAACGTTGTAAAAGGTGAAATTCTTGCTGATGGTCCTTCAATGGAAAAAGGTGAGTTGGCACTTGGACGTAACGTATTGGTTGCCTTCATGACATGGGATGGATATAACTATGAAGATGCCATCATCATGAGTGAACGATTGGTTAAAGATGATGTGTACACTTCCATTCATATTGAAGAATATGAATCTGAATCACGCGATACAAAATTAGGACCTGAAGAAATCACACGTGATATCCCTAACGTAGGGGAAGATGCGCTTCGTAATCTTGATGAGCGCGGAATAATCCGTGTGGGTGCTGAAGTGAAAGACGGAGACCTTCTCGTTGGTAAAGTCACGCCTAAAGGTGTAACGGAACTGACTGCTGAGGAACGTCTATTACATGCAATCTTCGGTGAAAAAGCACGTGAAGTAAGGGATACATCACTTCGTGTACCTCACGGCGGCGGCGGAATCGTTCTTGATGTTAAAGTATTTAACAGAGAAGACGGCGATGAACTGCCTCCTGGTGTAAACCAACTCGCACGTGTATATATCGTTCAAAAACGTAAAATCCATGAAGGCGATAAAATGGCTGGACGACATGGTAACAAAGGGGTAATCTCCAGGATTCTTCCTGAAGAAGATATGCCTTATTTACCAGACGGCACTCCAGTCGACATCATGTTAAACCCATTGGGTGTACCTTCACGTATGAATATCGGTCAGGTGTTGGAGCTTCACTTAGGTATGGCTGCACGCGCACTTGGCATTCATGTAGCATCTCCTGTATTCGATGGTGCTACTGAGGAAGATGTTTGGGGTACGATTGAAGAAGCCGGGATGTCCCGTGATGCAAAAACTGTCCTTTATGACGGCCGTTCAGGTGAAGCATTCGATAACCGTGTATCAGTCGGTGTCATGTATATGATCAAACTGGCACATATGGTCGATGATAAACTTCATGCACGTTCAACTGGACCTTACTCCCTTGTTACGCAGCAACCACTTGGTGGTAAAGCGCAATTTGGTGGACAGCGTTTCGGTGAGATGGAAGTATGGGCACTTGAAGCTTATGGTGCTGCTTATACATTACAAGAAATCCTAACCGTTAAATCAGATGATGTCGTAGGTCGTGTTAAAACGTACGAAGCGATCGTCAAAGGTGAAAATGTCCCTGAACCAGGCGTTCCTGAGTCCTTCAAAGTATTGATTAAGGAGCTTCAAAGTTTAGGATTGGATGTTAAAATTCTCAATGCCGAAGATCGTGAAATCGAAATGCGTGACTTGGAAGATGAAGATGAAGCCAACCAAGCAGACAAATTAAGCCTTGATTCAGAAACTAAAGATATGGTTGCTTCCGAAGTAGGGGCACCTGTCAAAGAATAAAATTAAATATAAACATATCTAGTTATATATTACCTGCTCTGACTGGCAGCGAGATGTTCGTTTGAAGATCATGCTGCCTTGTTAGAGCCTTATTGATTCAATCAACCATCATCCGGTGTAAGATTGCCTGATATTTGACGGCAATCAAGGGTTAAACCTGGAGATTAAAAGGGAGGTAGGCCCCTTGTTAGACGTTAATAATTTTGAGTATATGAAAATTGGTCTTGCTTCACCAGACAAGATTCGTTCTTGGTCCCATGGAGAAGTTAAAAAACCAGAAACAATCAACTATCGTACGTTAAAGCCAGAAAAAGACGGTTTATTCTGTGAGAGAATTTTTGGACCTCAAAAGGACTGGGAATGTCATTGCGGAAAATATAAACGTGTTCGTTATAAAGGCGTAGTCTGTGACCGTTGTGGCGTTGAAGTCACTCGTGCTAAGGTACGTCGTGAGCGTATGGGTCATATTGAGCTGGCAGCTCCAGTTTCACACATATGGTATTTTAAAGGAATTCCTAGCCGTATGGGACTTGTGCTTGACATGTCTCCACGGGCTTTGGAAGAAGTTATTTACTTTGCATCTTACGTCGTAACTGAAACGGGCGATACAACTTTAGAAAAGAAACAGCTTCTTTCTGAAAAGGAATATCGTACATACCGTGAAAAATACGGTAAGAAATTCCAAGCTGCCATGGGTGCGGAAGCTATTAAAAAACTTTTACAAGATATTGATACGGAAAAGGAAGTAGAGTCGTTGAAAGAGGAGCTTAAAACAGCTCAAGGACAACGCAGAACCCGTGCAATCAAACGCTTGGAAGTGCTTGAAGCATTCCGTAACTCCGGAAATGAGCCTTCATGGATGATCCTTGACGTGCTTCCGGTCATTCCACCGGAACTTCGTCCTATGGTTCAACTTGATGGAGGACGTTTTGCCACATCTGATCTAAATGATTTATATCGCCGTGTTATCAACCGTAATAATCGATTGAAAAGATTACTGGATCTTGGAGCACCAAGCATTATCGTTCAAAATGAGAAGCGTATGCTGCAAGAAGCTGTCGATGCTCTTATCGATAATGGCCGTCGGGGCCGTCCGGTAACTGGACCTGGTAACCGTCCGTTAAAATCTTTATCTCACATGTTAAAAGGTAAACAAGGCCGTTTCCGTCAAAACCTTCTTGGTAAACGTGTTGATTATTCTGGCCGTTCCGTTATCGTAGTCGGACCAAACTTAAAGATGTACCAATGTGGTCTTCCGAAAGAAATGGCGATTGAATTATTCAAACCATTCGTTATGAAGGAGCTTGTTCAAAGAGGTTTAGCGCATAACATCAAATCCGCTAAGCGTAAAATTGAACGTTTATCTCCTGAAATATGGGATGTACTAGAAGAAGTTATTAGAGAACACCCAGTACTATTGAACCGTGCACCGACACTTCATAGACTTGGTATCCAAGCATTTGAACCAACGTTGGTTGAAGGTCGCGCAATTCGGTTGCATCCGCTCGTATGTACAGCTTACAACGCTGACTTTGACGGTGACCAAATGGCGGTCCACGTTCCTCTATCTTCTGAAGCCCAAGCCGAAGCACGCATGCTTATGCTTGCAGCACAGAACATTTTGAACCCTAAAGATGGTAAACCTGTCGTTACACCTTCTCAAGATATGGTATTAGGTAACTATTACTTAACATTGGAAAGAGAAGGCGCTATCGGTGAAGGTATGATCTTTAAAGATACAAGTGAAGCATTACTTGCATACCAAAACGGATATGTACACTTGCATTCCCGTTGTGCTGTACATGCATCGTCACTAAATAATGAAACATTCACTGAAGAACAAAACGGCCAACTTCTAATTACCACTGTCGGTAAATTGATCTTCAATGAAATTTTACCAAAATCATTCCCGTATATTAACGAACCAACACGATATAATTTGGAAACGAAAACTCCGGAGAAATATTTTGTGGAAAAAGGCGCTAATATCCCTGAATTGATTGAGGCTCAACCTGCTATTGATCCTTTCAAGAAAAAAATTCTTGGAAATATCATTGCGGAAGTCTTTAAACGCTTTAAAATTACCGAAACATCCAAAATGCTTGACCGGATGAAAGATCTTGGATTCAAATATTCGACAAAAGCTGGTATTACCGTTGGTGTGGCTGATATTGTCGTTTTAAAAGAAAAACAAGGAATCATTACTGAGGCTCAAACCAAAGTGGATAATGTCTTGAAACAATTCAGACGCGGTCTTATTACTGAGGATGAGCGTTATGATCGCGTCATTTCAATTTGGAGTGCTGCCAAGGATACCATTCAGTCCAAACTTATGGACTCACTGGACCGACGCAACCCAATCTTCATGATGAGTGACTCCGGTGCCCGTGGTAATGCTTCCAACTTTACGCAGCTTGCGGGTATGCGTGGTTTGATGGCCAACCCGGCTGGACGTATCATTGAATTACCGATCAAATCAAGTTTCCGTGAAGGTTTAACAGTGTTGGAGTACTTCATCTCTACACATGGTGCGCGTAAAGGTCTTGCCGATACAGCACTTAAAACAGCCGATTCCGGTTACCTTACTCGTCGACTTGTTGACGTTGCCCAAGATGTTATCATCCGTGATGACGATTGTGGAACCGACCGCGGCTTGAAAATTTCAGCCTTGAGAGAGGGCACTGAAATAATTGAGCATCTTGAAGAGCGCCTAATTGGCCGTTATGCAAGAAAAGCGATCAAACATCCAGAAACAAATGATGTAATCGTGGCTGAAAATGATCTTATTACTGAAGATCTTGCTAATTATATTGAATCACTTGGAATTGAAACAGCATGGATCCGTTCTGCCTTTACATGTAACACCAGCCATGGTGTATGTAAAAAATGTTATGGACGCAACTTGGCTACAGGTCAAGAAGTTGAAGTGGGCGAAGCAGTCGGTATTATTGCCGCTCAATCAATCGGAGAACCTGGTACACAGTTAACGATGCGTACATTCCATACAGGTGGGGTTGCTGGGGATGATATCACTCAAGGTCTTCCTCGTATCCAAGAAATATTTGAAGCGAGAAATCCTAAAGGTCAAGCTGTCATTTCCGAAATCGAAGGAACGATTGTTTCGATTAATGAAATTCGGGATAAACAACAGGAAATCGTTGTTCAAGGTGCAGTTGAATCACGCACATATACTGCGCCATACACTGCCCGTTTAAGAGTAACTGTTGATACTCCTGTCCGTCGTGGTGAAGAGTTAACAGAGGGTTCCATCGATCCGAAAGAATTGCTTAAGGTTACAGACGTGCTTACTGTTCAGGAATACCTGCTTCATGAAGTTCAAAAAGTATACCGGATGCAAGGTGTTGAGATCGGTGATAAACATATCGAGGTAATGGTTAGACAAATGATGCGTAAAGTCCGTGTGCTTGATGCAGGCGAAACTGAAGTGCTTCCAGGAACATTATTGGATGTTAACCAGTTCACTACTGCAAACACAGATGCATTGCTGACTAACAAGTTACCAGCTACAGGTCGTCCAGTATTGCTAGGTATCACAAAAGCATCTCTAGAAACGGATTCCTTCTTGTCCGCCGCGTCATTCCAAGAAACAACCAGAGTCTTGACTGATGCAGCAATAAAAGGAAAACGTGATGAATTGCTTGGACTTAAAGAAAATGTCATCATCGGTAAACTTGTCCCTGCAGGAACGGGAATGCTTAGATACAGAAAAGCAAACCCTGTCGTTGTTGGTGATGAAAGTGCCGATACAGTAACAGTGGATTAAAGGAAAAAGGACCAGCTCAATAATTTAAACTGAAAACCGCACTCCTGTTTCCTATTGGAGCTGAAGGATCAGAATTTATTGAGCTGGTCTCTCTTATTACTCATGGCTGACTGAACAGCCTTACGAGGATCAGAAATATTTCCTTTAGGCAAATTGATTATCTTAATAGAATTATGTAAGGAAAACCTTTTGCTGAAATTATTTTCTTGAAAGAAGTTGACAGTATCCGACTAATAATGATACTATAGCAAAGGTGCTCCTATGTTACCCTGTAACTTTGGAGGATATGGACCATGTCTTATGAAAAAGTAATACAGGCAAAGTCAGTGATTATAGGGACGAAACAAGCAGTTAGAGCTCTTAAAAACAATTTAATTCAAGAAGTTATCATCGCTGATGATGCAGATATATACTTGACTGGGCGTGTCGTTGAGACCGCCAAAGAATTGGATGTTCCTATCACATATGTTGATTCGATGAGAATGCTTGGCAAAGCATGTGGTATTGATGTCGGAGCAGCAACTGTTGCCATTAAAAAGTAAAAATGTTTTTGCAATTATATTTGCAAAGACTTTGTTTTTACCCATTTATGAACCACCTGGATGTGTGGTACTAGAAATGAAAACGTGAAGGGAGGAAAAATGTAATGCCTACTATTAATCAATTAGTGCGTAAAGGACGCGAGTCTAAAGAGGTTAATTCAAAATCTCCAGCACTTAACAAAGGCTACAACAGCTTTAAAAAAGCACAAACTAACGTATCATCTCCGCAAAAACGTGGTGTTTGCACTCGTGTGGGTACTATGACACCGAAAAAACCAAACTCCGCGTTACGTAAATATGCGCGTGTACGTTTAACAAACGGTATCGAGGTAACAGCTTATATCCCAGGTATCGGTCACAACCTACAAGAACACAGCGTGGTTCTTATCCGTGGCGGTCGTGTAAAAGATTTACCAGGGGTACGTTACCATATCGTACGTGGTGCTCTTGATACAGCTGGAGTTAACAATCGTATGCAAGGCCGTTCTAAATACGGTACTAAGCGTCCGAAAGCAGCAAAAAAATAATCTCAAACAAAAATTAAACTTTCTTGAAAGGAGGAAATATAATGCCTCGTAAAGGACCTGTAACGAAAAGAGACGTATTACCAGATCCGATTTATAATTCTAAACTTGTGACTCGCTTAATCAACAAATTAATGGTTGATGGACAAAGAGGTAAATCACAAAAAATTCTTTACTCTGCATTTGATTTAATCAAAGAACGTACTGGCAATGAATCAATCGAAGTTTTTGATCAAGCACTTAAAAACATCATGCCTGTATTAGAAGTAAAAGCACGCCGTGTAGGTGGAGCTAACTACCAAGTACCAGTTGAGGTGCGTCCAGACCGCAAATCAACTCTAGGACTTCGTTGGTTAGTGAAATACTCTCGTCTTCGTGGAGAAAAAACGATGGAAGAGCGTTTAGCTTATGAAATCATGGATGCTGCTAACAATACTGGAGCAGCTGTTAAGAAACGTGAAGATACACACAAAATGGCTGAAGCTAATAAAGCATTCGCTCATTATCGCTGGTAAGATATATCACTATAAAATCCTTATAAAAGGAAGGAGAAAGACAAATGGCAAGAGAGTTCTCCTTAGCAAATACTCGTAATATCGGTATCATGGCTCACATCGATGCTGGTAAAACGACAACAACAGAACGCGTTCTATACTATACTGGTAAAATTCATAAAATTGGTGAAACACACGAAGGTGCTTCACAAATGGACTGGATGGAACAGGAACAAGAACGTGGAATCACGATCACATCCGCTGCAACAACTGCACAGTGGAAAGGTCACCGTGTAAACATCATCGATACGCCAGGACACGTAGACTTCACAGTTGAAGTTGAACGTTCATTGCGTGTACTTGATGGAGCTGTAGCTGTACTTGATGCCCAATCAGGTGTTGAGCCTCAAACTGAAACAGTTTGGCGCCAAGCTACAACTTACGGTGTACCACGTGTCGTATTCGTAAATAAAATGGACAAAATCGGTGCGGATTTCCTATATTCAGTTGGAACAATCCACGATCGTCTACAAGCTAATGCCCACCCGGTTCAGTTACCAATCGGTGCTGAAGATCAATTCTCTGCAATCATTGACCTTATTGAAATGAAAGCTCATTTCTATGCCAATGATCTAGGAACTGATATCACTGTTGGTGAAATTCCTGAAGAACATAGGGAATTAGCTGAAGAATACCGTGAAAAGTTAATTGAAGCAGTAGCAGAAGTTAATGAAGACTTAATGGAAAAATACCTTGGCGGCGAAGAAATCAGCATTGCTGAATTAAAAGCAGCTATTCGTACAGCAACTGTTAACGTTGAATTCTTCCCAGTTATCTGTGGATCAGCTTTCAAAAACAAAGGTGTTCAATTAATGCTTGATAACGTTATCGACTTCCTTCCATCTCCATTAGACGTGCCGGCTATTAAAGGTACTCTACCGGATACAGAAGATGAAGTAGAACGCCATTCAGATGATTCTGAACCGTTCTCCGCTTTAGCGTTTAAAGTTATGACTGACCCTTACGTTGGTAAACTTACATTCTTCCGCGTGTACTCAGGTACATTAGAATCAGGATCTTATGTAATCAACTCAACAAAAGGTAAGCGTGAACGTATTGGACGTATCCTTCAAATGCATGCAAACAGCCGTGAAGAAATCTCAACTGTATATGCAGGGGATATCGCTGCTGCTGTTGGTTTGAAAGATACTACAACTGGTGATACTCTATGTGACGACAAGAACCAAGTAATTCTTGAATCCATGGTATTCCCAGAACCAGTTATCTCACTGTCAGTTGAACCGAAATCCAAAGCAGACCAAGACAAAATGGGTCAAGCTTTACAAAAGCTACAAGATGAAGATCCAACATTCCGTGCGCATACTGACCAAGAAACTGGTCAAACGATTATCGCTGGTATGGGTGAACTTCACTTGGACATCCTTGTTGACCGTATGCGTCGCGAATTTAAAGTGGAAGCTAACGTTGGTGCTCCTCAAGTAGCATACCGTGAAACTTTCCGTGGTTCAGCTAAAGTTGAAGGTAAATTCGTTCGCCAATCAGGTGGTCGTGGACAATTCGGACACGTATGGATCGAATTTGGTCCAAACGAAGAAGGTAAAGGATTCGAATTTGAAAATGCTATCGTCGGTGGTGTAGTACCACGTGAATATATCCCTGCTGTACAAGCTGGATTAGTTGATTCACTTGACCGTGGTGTACTTGCTGGTTACCCGCTAGTCGACATCAAAGCAAAATTATTTGACGGTTCTTACCATGACGTTGACTCCAACGAAATGGCATTTAAAATTGCTGCATCAATGGCACTTAAAAATGCAGCATCTAAATGTAAGCCTGTCATCCTTGAACCAATCATGAAAGTGGAAGTAGTAATTCCAGAAGATTACCTAGGCGACATCATGGGAGATATCACATCTCGTCGTGGTCGCGTAGAAGGTATGGAAGCTCGCGGTAACACGCAAATGGTTAAAGCGATGGTTCCACTATCTGAAATGTTCGGATATGCTACATCTTTACGCTCTAACACTCAAGGACGCGGAACATTCTCAATGCACTTCGATCATTATGAAGAAGTACCTAAGAGCATTTCTGAAGAAATCATCAAAAAAAATAAAGGTGAATAATTGATTTTCATCTCTTATTAAAGTATAACTATCTTATGTAAGCTGTGATGGAAGAATTAGTCTTCTTTCACAGCCCTATATACTTAATCTTTTATTTATAATTTTAAGGAGGAATTCCTAATGGGAAAAGCTAAATTTGATCGTTCAAAACCGCACGTTAACGTTGGAACAATTGGTCACGTTGACCATGGTAAAACTACTCTAACTGCTGCAATCACAACTGTACTTGCTAAATCTGGTGGCGCAGAAGCTCGCGCTTATGACCAAATCGATGGTGCTCCAGAAGAAAGAGAACGTGGTATCACAATCTCTACTGCACACGTTGAGTATGAAACAGCTACTCGTCACTATGCACACGTTGACTGCCCAGGACATGCTGACTATGTTAAAAACATGATCACAGGTGCTGCACAAATGGACGGCGGTATCCTAGTAGTATCTGCTGCTGATGGCCCAATGCCACAAACTCGTGAGCACATCCTTCTTTCTCGTCAAGTAGGTGTACCATTCCTTGTAGTATTCATGAACAAATGCGATATGGTTGATGACGAAGAACTTCTTGAATTAGTAGAAATGGAAATCCGTGATCTTCTATCTGAATACGAATTCCCTGGCGATGACATTCCAGTTATCAAAGGATCTGCACTAAAAGCTCTTCAAGGAGACGAAGCTTGGGAAGAAAAAATTCATGAATTAATGGCAGCTGTTGACGAGTATATCCCAGAACCAACTCGTGACACTGAAAAACCATTCATGATGCCAGTTGAGGATGTATTCTCAATCACTGGTCGTGGAACAGTTGCAACTGGCCGTGTTGAGCGTGGACAAGTTAAAGTCGGTGACGTTGTTGACATCATCGGTTTCAACGAAGAGTCTAAACCAACAACAGTAACTGGTGTTGAAATGTTCCGTAAGCTTCTTGACTATGCTGAAGCTGGTGACAACATCGGTGCACTACTTCGTGGTGTATCCCGTGAAGATATCCAACGTGGACAAGTACTTGCTAAACCAGGTACAATCACTCCACACACAAAGTTCAAAGCTGAAGTTTATGTTCTTTCTAAAGAAGAAGGTGGACGTCACACTCCATTCTTTACAAACTACCGTCCTCAGTTCTACTTCCGTACAACTGACGTAACTGGTATTTGTAACCTTCCAGAAGGCGTAGAAATGGTTATGCCTGGAGACAACATCGAAATGACTGTAGAACTTATCGCTCCAATCGCTATCGAAGAAGGTACTAAATTCTCTATCCGTGAGGGTGGACGTACTGTAGGCGCTGGCGTAGTTGCTACAATCACAGAGTAATTGATTCATAAAACAATATTGGAAGGGACGCCTTCCGGGAGAAGCAGATGGGACGCCATCTGCTTCTTTTCTATTTTCTAAAGGTTTTTCATTTTTTTCTTCTATAATATCGGTAAAAAAATTAGTGGATTTATTAAGTTTCATGAGGATTTTCGAATTGAAGAAAATGGATATGAAAGACCATGTAGAATCTACTTGTAAATACTTGTGATAGTATGTATAATAATAAAAGTGTGTTGCACAAGAAAAGTTTAAGTTTAACTTGCATTTTACTTGTGCATTATGTATAATAGACAATGTTGGTCTTTGACTGCGATGATATGGAAGGTTGCTGACACACCCGGCCGCTTTGCCATGGCGAGTGTGTGGGAAATTTCCATTGAGAAGGTCTATTTTAAAATAGGCGAAAAGGAGGGAAAATTATGGCAAAACAAAAAATTCGTATCCGTTTAAAAGCATATGATCACAGAATTCTTGATCAATCTGCTGAGAAAATTGTTGAAACTGCAAAACGTTCTGGTGCGGCTGTATCTGGTCCAATTCCATTACCTACTGAAAGATCGGTATATACGATCCTACGTGCGGTTCATAAATACAAAGATTCTCGTGAACAATTCGAAATGCGTACGCATAAACGTCTAATCGACATCGTTAATCCAACTCCACAAACAGTTGATTCATTGATGCGTTTAGATTTACCATCAGGCGTTGACATTGAAATCAAATTATAATTCATATAAATATGAACAATTACTCTAGGAGGTGTGACTTATGACCAAAGGAATCTTAGGAAGAAAAATCGGTATGACTCAAGTTTTTGCTGAAAACGGTGAACTTATTCCGGTAACAGTTATCGAAGCTGCTAATAACGTGGTTCTTCAAAAGAAAACTGTTGAAACTGATGGCTATGAAGCAGTTCAAGTTGGTTTTGAAAACAAACGCGAAAAGCTTTCTAACAAACCTGAAAAGGGCCATGTTGAAAAAGCAAATACTACTCCTAAGCGCTTCATTCGCGAATTCCGCGGAACGGATCTTACTGAATATGAGATCGGTCAAGAAGTCAATGTTAGTATTTTCGCTGAAGGCGATTTAGTAGATGTATCAGGAATTTCAAAAGGTAAAGGTTTCCAAGGCTCTATCAAGCGTCATGGACAATCTCGCGGACCTATGTCTCATGGTTCTCGTTACCACCGTCGCCCAGGTTCAATGGGTCCTGTAGCTCCAAACCGCGTATTCAAAGGTAAACTATTACCAGGACGTATGGGTGGAGAACAAATTACTGTTCAAAACTTAGCTATCGTTAAAGTTGATGTTGAACGCAACCTACTATTGATCAAAGGTAATGTACCTGGTGCTAGAAAAGCATTGATCAAAGTTAAAACTGCTGTTAAAGCAAAGTAATTTCTGAGAAAGGAGGAGCAATAGAATGCCAAAAGTTACATTGTTCAACCAAACAGGTTCACAAGTTGGCGACATCGAACTAAATGAATCCATCTTTGGTATCGAACCTAATAATCATGTATTATTTGAAGCAATCATCATGCAACGAGCTTCCTTACGTCAAGGAACTCATAAAGTTAAAAACCGTTCTGAAGTTGCAGGCGGTGGACGTAAACCTTGGAAACAAAAAGGAACTGGACGTGCGCGTCAAGGTTCTATCCGTTCTCCACAATGGCGTGGCGGTGGCGTTGTTTTTGGACCTACTCCAAGATCTTACGCTTACAAGCTACCTAAAAAGGTACGTCGTTTAGCTATTAAATCTGCATTGTCTGCAAAGGCATTGGAAGAGAACATTTTGGTACTTGAAAGCTTGTCTTTCGAAGCTCCAAAAACAAAAGAATTTGTAGCAGTACTTAAAAATCTTTCTGTTGATACTAAAACGTTAGTCGTTACTGACGGTTTAGATGAGAAAGTTGCTCTTTCTGCACGTAACATCCCTGGTGTTACTGTAGTTGAAGCTGTTGGTCTTAACGTTCTTGATGTTGTTTCACACAACAAATTGATCTTGACTAAATCAGCTGTCGAAAAAGTAGAGGAGGTGCTTGCATAATGGATGCACGCGATATCATTAAGCGCCCCGTAATCACTGAACGCTCTTCAGACGTAATGGCTGAAAAGAAATATACTTTTGAAGTTGATGTTAAAGCTAATAAAACTCAAGTTAAAGATGCTGTTCAAGAAATTTTCGGCGTTAAAGTTGAGAAAGTAAACATCATGAACTACAAAGGTAAATTCAAACGCATGGGCAAACATGCAGGCTATACTAACAAGCGCCGTAAAGCTATTGTTAAATTAACTGCTGACAGCAAAGAAATCGAGCTATTCGAAGCTTAATTCATTAGAGAAGGAGGGAAATACAAATGGCGATTAAGAAGTATAAACCTACCTCTAACGGTCGACGTAATATGACAACTTCGGATTTTGCTGAGATCACTACAGACAAACCGGAAAAATCATTACTTGCTCCTTTACACAGCAAAGGCGGCCGTAATAACCAAGGTAAGTTAACAGTTCGTCATCAAGGTGGCGGCCACAAGCGTCAATACCGTATCATCGATTTCAAACGGAATAAAGATGGTATACCTGGACGCGTTGCTACTATTGAGTACGATCCAAATCGTTCTGCAAACATTGCATTAATTAATTACGTTGATGGAGAAAAACGTTATATCCTAGCTCCGAAAAACCTAGAAGTAGGTTTGGAAGTTATGTCAGGTCCAGAAGCTGACATTAAAGTGGGTAACGCTCTACCTCTTATTAACATCCCAGTTGGTACAGTAATTCATAACATCGAACTTAAACCAGGAAAAGGTGGACAATTAGTCCGTTCAGCAGGAACATCTGCTCAAGTACTTGGTAAAGAAGGTCGTTATGTACTTGTACGTTTAAACTCAGGTGAGGTTCGTATGATTCTTGCTACTTGCCGTGCTTCAATCGGTCAAGTTGGTAATGAACAACATGAACTTATCAACATTGGTAAAGCTGGCCGTAACCGTTGGTTAGGTAAACGCCCAACAGTTCGTGGATCTGTAATGAACCCGAATGATCACCCACACGGTGGTGGTGAAGGTAAATCTCCAATCGGACGTAAATCACCAATGTCTCCATGGGGTAAACCTACTCTTGGATTCAAAACTCGTAAGAAGAAAAATAAATCCGATAAATTTATCGTACGTCGTCGTAAAAAATAACGGGATTGAGCTACGGTTCATATATAGAACCGTAGAACAGTCACGAAGGGAGGTACTCGCATGGGTCGTAGCTTAAAAAAAGGGCCTTTTGTTGATGATCATTTATTGGTAAAAGTTGAAAAATTAAATGAAGCTGACAAGAAACAGGTAGTAAAAACTTGGTCTCGTCGCTCAACAATCTTCCCGCAATTCATCGGACACACAATCGCCGTTTATGACGGTCGTAAGCATGTGCCGGTTTATGTAACAGAAGATATGGTAGGTCACAAACTAGGCGAATTCGCGCCTACACGCACTTATAAAGGTCACGCAAGTGATGACAAGAAAACAAGACGTTAATGAGAGGAGGGCATCTCATGCAAGCTAAAGCTGTCGCTAAAACAGTTCGTATTGCTCCTCGTAAAGTGCGTTTAGTCGCAGATTTAATTCGAGGAAAACAAGTAGGTGAAGCAGTAGCGATTCTTCGCTTAACACCAAAATCTGCTTCTCCAGTCGTAGAAAAAATTCTGAAATCTGCTATCGCAAATGCAGAACACAACTACGAAATGGATATTAATAACCTAGTCGTTTCAGAGGCATACGTTAACGAAGGACCAACATTAAAACGTTTCCGTCCTCGCGCTCAAGGTCGTGCGAGTGCTATAAACAAACGTACTAGTCATATTACAATCGTTGTATCAGAAAAGAAGGAGGGGTAATCTGTGGGTCAAAAGGTAAATCCAATCGGTATGCGTATCGGGATAATCCGTGACTGGGAATCCAAATGGTACGCTGATAAAGACTACGCAGTTCTTTTGCATGAAGACATTAAAGTTCGTGAATATATCGCGAAACGTCTAAATGATGCTTCAGTTTCAAAGGTTGAAATCGAACGTGCAGCTAACCGTATCAATGTATCTGTCCACACTGCTAAACCAGGAATGGTTATCGGTAAAGGCGGTACTGAAGTCGAAGCACTTCGTAAAGCTTTGAACCAGCTGACTGGCAAAAGAGTTCATATCAATATCATCGAAATTAAAAGAGCAGATCTTGACGCAAAATTGGTTGCTGAAAACATCGCTCGTCAATTAGAAAACCGTGTTTCATTCCGTCGCGCTCAAAAGCAAGCTATCCAACGTACTATGCGTTCTGGAGCTAAAGGAATCAAAACTCAAGTTTCTGGTCGTCTTGGCGGTGCTGATATTGCTCGTGCTGAACATTACAGCGAAGGAACAGTTCCACTTCACACACTTCGTGCAGACATAGATTATGCTCATGCTGAAGCAGATACTACTTACGGTAAGCTAGGCGTGAAAGTTTGGATCTACCGTGGAGAAGTTCTTCCTACTAAGAAGAAATCTGAGGAAGGAGGAAAATAATATGTTATTGCCAAAACGCGTAAAATACCGTCGTGAACACCGCGGTAAGATGAGAGGGATGGCTAAAGGCGGCACTGAAGTTCATTTCGGAGAATTTGGACTTCAAGCTCAAGAAGCTTCCTGGATCACGAACCGTCAAATCGAAGCAGCCCGTATTGCGATGACTCGTTATATGAAACGTGGAGGGAAAGTTTGGATCAAAATCTTCCCAAGCAAACCTTACACAGCTAAGCCGCTTGAAGTACGGATGGGTTCCGGTAAAGGTGCTCCTGAAGGTTGGGTAGCAGTAGTTAAACCGGGCAAAGTTATGTTTGAAATCTCTGGTGTATCTGAAGAGGTGGCAAGAGAAGCATTGCGCCTTGCAGCACACAAACTTCCAATCAAATGCAAGTTTGTAAAAAGAGAGGAAATTGGTGGTGAAACAAATGAAAGCTAATGAAATCAAAGATCTAACCACTGCTGAAATTGAACAAAAACTAAAATCTCTTAAAGAAGAACTATTTAATCTTCGTTTCCAGTTAGCTACTGGACAACTTGAAAATACAGCTCGCATCCGTGAAGTTCGCAAATCGATTGCTCGTATGAAAACAGTTGTTCGTCAAAGAGAGATCGGTGTCACTAATCGATAATGAATGGAGGTTTGCAGAATGAGCGAACGCAACCAACGCAAAATCTACACTGGACGCGTAGTATCCGACAAAATGGATAAAACAGTTACAGTAGTTGTAGAAACCTATAAAAAGCATTCTTTATACGGTAAACGCGTGAAATACTCTAAAAAGTTAAAAGCTCATGACGAGCTAAACGAAGCTAAAGCAGGCGACGTAGTACGTATCATGGAAACTCGTCCACTTTCAGCTACAAAACGCTTCCGTCTTGTAGAAGTAGTAGAAAAAGCAGTAATCATTTAATATAGTTCGGATTAAGCTAATTCCGAAGGGAGGTACCGTACATGATTCAACAAGAATCTCGTTTAAAAGTCGCTGACAATTCAGGTGCTCGTGAAGTGCTAACAATTAAAGTCCTAGGTGGTTCTGGCCGTAAAACTGCAAACATCGGTGATATCATCGTTTGTACAGTTAAACAGGCAACACCAGGAGGCGTTGTTAAAAAAGGTGAAGTCGTTAAGGCTGTTGTTGTCCGTACAAAACGTGGTATGCGTCGTCCTGACGGTTCTTACATTCGTTTTGATGAAAACGCATGTGTAATTATCCGTGACGATAAGAGCCCACGTGGAACTCGTATTTTTGGACCTGTTGCTCGTGAATTACGTGACAATAGTTTCATGAAGATCGTTTCTCTAGCTCCAGAAGTTCTATAATATGTAAAATTTGTATAAAGCCTTTCAAGGAGGTGCCAAGCTAATGCATGTTAAAAAAGGTGACAAAGTCGTAGTCATCTCTGGTAAGGACAAAGGCAAACAAGGAACAATTCTTTCTGCATATCCGAAACAAAATCGTGTGCTTGTTGAAGGAATTAACATCGTGAAAAAGCATTCCAAGCCATCTCAACTTAATCCACAAGGTGGAATTATCAGCAGAGAAGCTGCTATTCACGTATCCAATGTAATGCCACTTGATCCTAAATCAGGTAAACCGACTCGTGTTGGATATAAGATTGAAAATGGTAAAAAAGTACGCGTAGCTAAAATATCAGGTGAAACTTTAGATAAATAAGTCATAAATGAAGGGAGGTACACTAAGCAATGAGCCGCCTTAAAGAAAAATTAAAAAGTGAAATTACACCATCATTGATGGGCAAATTCAACTATCAATCAGTAATGCAAGTACCAAACATTGAGAAAATCGTTATTAACATGGGTGTGGGTGACGCAGTATCTAACTCGAAAGCTTTAGATACAGCTGTTGAAGAACTTACATTGATCACTGGTCAAAAACCTGTTATAACAAAAGCAAAAAAATCAATCGCAGGCTTCCGTTTGCGTGAAGGTATGCCTATTGGAGCGAAAGTTACATTACGTGGAGAACGTATGTATCAATTCCTTGATAAGCTAGTATCTGTATCTTTACCGCGTGTACGTGATTTCCGTGGCGTTTCAAAGAAATCTTTTGACGGACGTGGAAACTATACATTAGGCGTTAAAGAACAACTTATCTTCCCTGAGATTGATTACGATAAAGTGAGCAAAGTTCGTGGTATGGACATCGTTATCGTAACGACTGCCAACACTGACGAAGAAGCTCGTGAACTACTTACTCAAGTTGGAATGCCGTTCCAAAAGTAATCTCTAAATAAAGGGAGGCGAAATCGTGGCTAAAAAGTCTATGATCGTAAAGCAAAAACGCGAACAAAAGTTTAAAGTACAAGAATATACACGTTGCGAACGTTGCGGACGTCCACATTCTGTATTACGTAAATTTAAACTTTGTCGTATTTGTTTCCGCGAACTTGCATATAAAGGACAAATTCCTGGCGTTAAAAAAGCTAGCTGGTAAAACCCGAGTTTGGGAAGGAGGTAAAATATAATGGTCATGACAGATCCTATTGCAGATATGCTTACTCGCATCCGTAATGCGAATATGGTTCGTCACGAAAAACTGGAAGTTCCTGCTTCAAAGATCAAAAAGGAAATTGCTGAGATCTTAAAAAGTGAAGGCTTCGTACGTGACTTTGAATTAATCGAAGACAACAAACAAGGTATCATCCGTATCTTCTTAAAATACGGTGCAAACAACGAACGTGTTATCACTGGTCTAAAACGTATCAGCAAACCTGGTTTGCGTGTATATGCAAAAACTGGAGAGGTACCACGCGTTCTTAACGGTTTAGGTATCGCAATTGTTTCTACTTCTCACGGAGTTTTAACAGACAAGGAAGCTCGCTCTAAACAAGTTGGCGGAGAAGTTTTAGCATACGTTTGGTAATACATTTTCACAAGAATGGAGGTGCACATTATGTCTCGTATAGGTAAAAAACCTATTGAAATCCCTGCAGGCGTGACAGTTACTGTTACTGGAAGTGAAGTAACTGTTAAAGGACCTAAAGGTGAATTAACTAGATCATTCAATCCTGACCTTTCAATCGTTGTTGAAGAGAACGTGTTAACTGTTACACGTCCGTCTGACGAGAAGGCTCACCGTTCTTTACACGGTACTACTCGCGCACTTATCTCTAACATGGTTGAAGGTGTATCAACAGGATTCGTAAAATCACTTGAACTTATTGGGGTTGGGTACCGTGCACAAAAGCAAGGTAACAAGCTTGTCCTTAACGTAGGATATTCCCACCCTGTAGAAATAGAGCCAGAATCTGGCGTTGAAGTTGAAGTTCCTTCTAATACAAAAGTAATCATCAAAGGTGCAAGCAAAGAACGTGTAGGAGCTCTAGCAGCTAATATCCGTGATGTTCGCCCACCTGAACCGTATAAAGGTAAAGGTATCCGTTACGAAGGCGAATTCGTTCGTCGTAAAGAAGGTAAAACTGGTAAGTAATGCCGCATAAGTAAACGAAAGGAGTGACGTAAATGATTACGAAGCTTGATAAAAATGCTACTCGTCAGAAAAGACATGCGCGTGTACGTGCTAAGCTTTCTGGAACAGAAGCTCGTCCTCGTTTAAATGTGTTTCGTTCAAACAAACACATTTACGCACAATTAATTGACGATGCAAAAGGCGTAACATTAGCAAGTGCTTCAACTCTTGATAAAGAGATCAGTATCGAAGCTAGTAGCAATGCTGAAGCAGCTCAAAAAGTTGGCGAACTTATTGCGAAACGTGCTGTTGAAAAAGGTTTCAAAGCTGTGGTATTTGACCGCGGTGGTTACCTCTTCCATGGTCGTGTAAAAGCATTGGCTGACGCTGCTCGTGAAAACGGCTTAGAATTTTAATGGATAAGGAGGGACATAACAGATGCGTAGCATTGATCCTAATAAATTAGAACTTGAAGAACGCGTAGTTACAGTAAATCGTGTAGCTAAAGTTGTTAAAGGCGGACGTCGTTTCCGTTTCACTGCACTAGTTGTTGTTGGTGATAAAAATGGTCATGTTGGATTTGGTACTGGTAAAGCTCAAGAAGTTCCGGATGCTATCCGTAAAGCTATTGAGGATGCTAAGAAAAATCTAATTACTGTACCAATGGTTGGTACTACTATTCCTCACCTTGTGAACGGTCGCTATGGCGCAGGTCACATTCTATTGAAACCAGCTTCTGAAGGTACAGGAGTAATTGCTGGTGGTCCTGTTCGTGCGGTACTTGAATTAGGCGGAGTTAGCGATATCTTGTCTAAATCACTAGGTACTAATACACCTATTAATATGGTTCGCGCAACAATTGAAGGATTGAAGCAATTGAAACGTGCTGAAGACGTAGCTAAGTTACGTGGAAAATCAGTACAAGAACTGTTAGGATAAGGAGGGAAATCGAATTATGGCTAATAAATTAGAAATCACCCTCACTCGCAGCTTGATTGGTCGTCCTGAAGATCAACGTGTTACAGTTAACACTTTGGGTTTACGCAAAATGCATCAAACGGTTGTTCAAGAAGATAACCCTGCGATTCGCGGTATGATTACCAAAGTTGCTCATCTTGTTACTGTAAAAGAACAATAAAATAATTTTTAACTTAACAAGGAGGTGCCAACATGAAACTTCATGAGTTAAAAGCTGCAGAAGGTTCTCGTAAAGAACGTAAACGTAAAGGTCGCGGTATTGGATCTGGTAACGGTAAAACAGCAGGTAAAGGACACAAAGGACAAAACGCTCGCTCCGGCGGCGGTGTGCGTCTTGGATTTGAAGGGGGTCAAACTCCTCTATTCAGACGTTTACCTAAACGTGGATTTACCAACATCAACCGTAAAGACTATGCTATCGTGAACCTTGATACGTTAAATCTTTTCGAAGACGGTACTGAAGTAACACCAGCTCTTTTACTTGAGACTGGGGTTGTAAGTAAAGAAAAAGCAGGAATCAAAATTCTTGCCAAAGGAAGCATTGAGAAAAAGCTTACTGTTAAAGCTCACAAATTCTCGTCTACTGCTAAAGAAGCTATCGAAGCTGCTGGCGGTAATACAGAGGTGATCTAATGTTTCGCACGATCTCCAATTTTATGCGCGTGGGTGAAATAAGGAATAAGATTATTTTTACCCTTCTAATGTTAATCGTCTATCGCATCGGTACATTTATACCTGTACCGCATGTGAATGCCGATTTTCTCGCTGAACAGGACCAGCTGAGCGTCATCGGTCTTTTAAATACCTTTGGCGGCGGAGCGCTGCAAAACTTTTCTATATTAGCGATGGGTATCATGCCGTACATCACGGCATCCATTATCGTTCAGCTGTTACAGATGGATGTTGTTCCTAAGTTCACTGAATGGTCTAAACAAGGAGAAGCAGGGCGCCGTAAATTAGCTCAATTCACTCGTTACTTCACTATTATCCTAGGATTCATCCAAGCAGTTGGTATGTCTTATGGGTTCAATAATATGTCAGGTGGCCAGTTGATTGAAAATCCTGGAATTGCAACATACTTGCTTATTGCGACTGTCTTAACGGCAGGAACAGCTTTTCTTTTGTGGTTAGGGGAGCTGATCACTGCTAAGGGTGTGGGTAATGGGATTTCCGTCATAATCTTTGCTGGTATCGTAGCTAGTTTGCCAAATACGGCAAATCAGATTTACGCCCAACAATTTGAAAATGCCGGTGATCAATTATTCTTACGAATCATATCGATTATCCTCATTGTTTTAGCAGTATTAGCAATCGTGGTTGCTGTTATTTTCATTCAGCAGGCATTACGAAAAATTCCTATTCAGTATGCGAAACGTGCTGCGGTAGGTCGTACACAAATGGGTGGCCAGTCTACTCATTTACCATTGAAAGTAAATGCTGCGGGGGTTATTCCGGTAATCTTTGCAATGGCATTTATCATTACTCCCACTACAATCGCTTCTTTCTTTGGAAAGAACAGCGTGACTAGTTGGATATCAACAAATCTTGATTACACCAAGCCAATTGGTATGATCATATATGTTGCTCTTATCATTGCTTTTGCGTATTTTTATGCATTCATTCAGGTTAACCCTGAACAAATGGCTGAGAATTTGAAAAAGCAAGGTGGCTATGTGCCGGGGATTCGTCCAGGTAAGAGTACACAAGAATATTTAACACGTGTTTTATACCGTTTAACGTTTGTAGGCTCTATATTTTTAGCCATCATTGCCGTTTTACCGGTATTTTTCATTAAGCTTGCTGATTTACCTCAATCTGCACAGATTGGCGGTACCAGTTTGCTGATCGTAGTGGGGGTTGCCCTTGATACGATGAAGCAGCTGGAATCACAACTTGTGAAGAGACACTATAAGGGCTTTATAAAGTAATGAGTTTTGGGAACGGCTTGTTCCCTTTACCCATTATAGAGTTTGAGGGGGAAGAAAATTGAATCTAGTGTTAATGGGTCTGCCGGGTGCTGGTAAGGGCACTCAAGCTGAACAAATCGTAGAAAAATATAATATCCCTCATATTTCTACTGGAGATATGTTCCGAACAGCTATCAAAGATGGAACAGAATTAGGTCTAAAGGCGAAATCATTCATGGACAAAGGCGAATTGGTACCTGATGAAGTTACCATTGGCATCGTTCGTGAACGTTTAAGCAAGGAAGACTGCCTAAAAGGATTTTTGCTTGATGGATTTCCACGTACTGTGGCACAGGCAGAGGCACTTGAAAGCATTCTAACTGATTTAGATCGCAAAATAAATTTTGTCATTAATATCGATGTTGATAAAAACATTTTAATGGAAAGATTGACAGGACGTCGTATTTGCAAATCATGTGGTGCGACATACCATCTTGTATTCAATCCTCCTGCTAAAGATGATGTATGCGACCGCTGCGGCGGAGAATTATATCAACGTGCCGACGATAATGCAGAAACGGTTCAAAATCGCTTAGATGTGAATTTGAAACAAACCAAACCACTTCTTGATTTCTACGGAGACAAAGGATACTTGGTCAACATTAACGGACAGCAAGATATTAATAAGGTATTTGAAAATATCGATGTGTTGCTTGGTGCTTTACAAAATTAATCATTCGTATTGATTTATGAAATTCATACCATTTTTATAACTTACTTATTAAACTTGGTGCATTCCTATAATACAAAGGGTATAATGGATTTCGCGAGAGCATTCGCACATTTATTAATCAGGTTCTTGTACTTGGTATTCCCTGAATTGGGCGATTACTTTTTAAGTGATCTTCATGGACATATCCGGTCGGCAAAATTGATGAAGAAATGCAGTGACTCTATTGGGATTCCTAAAGAGTCGTGATATAGAGGGTTGAAAGAAGCTATGTCAGGCGTGCGCCTTTCAAACATCTCCCATGCTATTCAAACCTATGTCGAGACTAATTGCTTCTCTATTTCGAGAGTATGTCGGTCACGGAATCGGTCAAGACTTACATGAGGACCCATAAAATCCTCATTTCGGTCCAACTGATAAAGGTCCTCAGTTTAAGCCTGGTTCTACAAAATGGTGAATACTTGATGCAGAATTGTAAGACTTATGAGGATAATTGGACTGTAGTAATGTTGACGGAAAGATGTGTACCTTTAATAGGTTCACGCATAGAGAAGGGAGAATCACTTTAATGGCGAAAGATGATGTAATTGAAGTAGAAGGCACAGTACAAGAGACTTTGCCAAATGCAATGTTTAAGGTAGAATTAGAAAATGGTCATACTGTTTTAGCTCATGTATCCGGTAAAATTCGTATGCACTTTATTCGCATTTTGCCTGGAGATAAAGTTACGGTTGAGCTTTCCCCGTATGATCTAACTCGCGGCAGAATCACATACCGGTTCAAATAATCCGGTTACGCTCCGATCTGTATAAGGAGGTTAGATAGCAATGAAAGTCAGACCATCAGTCAAACCAATCTGCGAAAAGTGTAAAGTTATCCGCAGAAAAGGTAAAGTTATGGTTATTTGCGAAAACCCTAAACATAAACAAAAACAAGGCTAAATAGAAGGAGGTGCACTCAAGCATGGCACGTATTGCTGGAGTAGATATTCCCCGTGACAAACGGATTGTTATCTCATTAACATATATATATGGTATTGGAAAACAAACAGCGATTAAGATTCTTGCAGAAGCAGGCATTTCTGAAGAAACTCGCGTTCGTGACTTAACGGAAGACGAATTGAACAAAATTCGTGATATCATTGACAAGCTTAAAGTAGAAGGCGACCTTCGTCGTGAAATCTCCCTAAACATCAAACGTTTAATGGAAATCGGTTCTTACCGTGGTTTACGTCACCGTCGTGGTCTTCCTGTTCGCGGTCAAAATACAAAAAACAATGCTCGTACGCGTAAAGGACCTCGTCGTACTGTAGCTAACAAGAAAAAATAATTAGTAAAGGAGGTTACTTTTCATGGCACGTAAAACTAATACACGTAAACGTCGTGTGAAAAAGAATATAGAAACTGGTATTGCTCATATTCGTTCAACATTCAATAACACTATCGTTACGATCACTGACTCTCATGGTAATGCTATTTCATGGTCAAGTGCTGGAGCTCTAGGATTCCGTGGATCTCGTAAATCCACTCCATTCGCTGCACAAATGGCTGCTGAAACAGCTGCTAAAACATCAATTGAACATGGTATGAAAACTCTTGAAGTTACAGTTAAAGGACCTGGTGCTGGACGTGAGGCTGCTATTCGTGCACTTCAAGCCGCTGGCCTAGAAGTAACTGCAATTAAAGATGTAACTCCAGTTCCACATAACGGATGCCGTCCACCAAAACGTCGCCGTGTTTAATTTTTCTGTATAGATTTTGTATTCCTGTCAATAATGGGATATAATACTGAGTTTGCGTTCTTACAGAGGATTAATTTTCAGTTGTTGCGCACAGCGGGAACGTATACATGGGGAATTTCGGTTTAAGTGACTTCGTTTACTTGCCGGGGTTTTGACGTTTTGAAGGAGGGTTTATTGATGATCGAAATAGAAAAACCAAAAATCGAAACGGTTGAAATCAACGACGATACCAAATACGGTAAATTCGTCGTAGAGCCACTAGAGCGTGGGTATGGTACTACATTGGGTAACTCCTTACGTCGTATCCTTTTATCCTCACTCCCAGGTGCTGCTGTCACAGCTATACAAATTGATGGAGTGCTACATGAGTTCTCAACAATTGAAGGCGTCGTGGAAGATGTAACATCTATCATTCTTAATGTGAAAAAACTAGCTCTTAAGATTTACTCTGATGAAGAGAAGACGCTGGAAATTGACGTTCAAGGTGACGGAGTCATCACGGCTGCTGATATCACTCATGATAGTGATGTAGAAATTCTTAATCCGGATTTATATATTGCTACAATTGGTAAAAACGGTCATATGCGTATGCGTTTATCTGCACGTCGCGGCCGCGGCTACACTCCTGCTGTTCAAAACAAGAGAGAAGACCAGCCAATTGGTGTAATTCCAATCGATGCTCTTTACACTCCAGTTTCACGCGTATCTTTCCAAGTTGAAAATACACGTGTTGGACAGTTGTCTAACTTTGACAAGTTAACGTTCGATGTTTGGACTGATGGCAGTACTGGTCCGCAAGAAGCGGTAGCACTTGGAGCTAAGATTTTAACAGAGCATTTAAACATCTTTGTTGGTTTAACCGATGAAGCTCAAAATGCTGAAATCATGGTTGAAAAAGAAGAAGATCAAAAAGAAAAAGTTCTTGAGATGACGATCGAAGAATTAGACCTTTCTGTTCGTTCTTACAACTGCTTGAAACGTGCTGGAATCAATACCGTTCAAGAGCTAGCTCATAAAACGGAAGAAGATATGATGAAAGTACGTAATCTAGGACGTAAATCACTTGAAGAAGTGAAAGCGAAACTAGAAGAATTAGGCTTAGGTCTTCGTAAAGACGACTGATAACATGGCGGATCAATCCATTATGTTGTGAGCCTTGTTATAGACACACAATATAGAACTTCAACAAAGGAGGGAATCTCTAATGGGTTACAGAAAGTTAGGACGCACTAGCGCACAACGTAAAGCATTACTTCGTGATTTAGCTACGGATCTTATTATCCATGAGCGCATTGAAACTACTGAAGCACGTGCAAAAGAATTACGTTCTGTAGTAGATAAAATGATCACTCTTGGTAAACGTGGTGACTTGCATGCACGCCGTCAAGCTGCATCTTTCATCCGTAACGAAATCGCTGACGCTGAGAATGGCACAGATGCCCTTCAAAAACTATTCAGTGACGTGGCTCCACGTTATGAAGAACGTCAAGGTGGATACACTCGTATCATGAAAGTTGGTCCACGCCGCGGTGACGGTGCACCAGTCGTGGTTATTGAATTAGTTTAATAACAACGATGAAAAAGGGCGGGACAAATGAATATACTCACTTGTTCTATGCCCTTTTTCTTTTTTTTAAAATAGAAATTCTGTCATTTAGAAATTCGCATTGAGTGTTACGATGGCTGGCGGAACCTGGATTGTTCAGGGAGCCTTCACGTCTAGCTCAAGCATCCCTTCCCGCTTTTGATAAGCGATTATAAGATAACCTGTTTTTCGTAACAGGCCCGCTGTTAGCTGCTCTTAATTTACCGAAAATTCTTTCGGTGGAAGGGGTGCAGCGTTTTTTTATATTTTCAGAAGGAAAAACTACTATATTTATATTGAGTGAGCAGAGTTTAGATTAGACGAGTGCAGTCGAGGATGAGGAGGCCCACACGGTGAAGAAGCTGGTTTCTTTAAATAATATTGTTTTTAAATATGAGGGTCAGTCTCGAAACGCCTTGGATGATGTTTCTTTTGATATTCATCAGGGGGAGTGGCTTGCGATTGTCGGACATAATGGCTCTGGCAAGTCGACATTAGCGAAGTTACTGAATGGTCTTCAGTTCGCTAACTCAGGTACCATTACTATTAATGATCAACTTTTGACAGAAGAATCCGTTTGGGATGTACGCCAGAAAATTGGCATGGTTTTTCAAAACCCAGATAATCAATTTGTAGGCACTACAGTTCAGGATGATGTGGCTTTTGGTTTAGAAAACGCCGGTGTTTCTCAGCAGGTTATGGTGGAGCGTGTTCATGGTGCGTTAAATAAGGTTAAAATGAATGCCTTTCTTAATCAAGAGCCGCACCATCTATCCGGCGGTCAAAAGCAAAGAGTGGCCATAGCAGGTGTAATAGCCTTGCAGCCAGACATAATCATCTTAGATGAAGCAACCTCCATGCTTGACCCAAGAGGCCGTGAAGAAGTGCTTGAAACAGTTAGGGAATTAAAACAGGAAAACGAGATCACTGTCATATCAATCACCCATGATCTTGAGGAAGCTGCGAAAGCTGATCGAATGATAGTGATGAACCAAGGTCGGTTATATCGTGAAGGACCGCCTCAGGTTATTTTTGAGTTAGAGGATGAATTGATTGCTCTTGGTCTGGATATTCCCTTTTCAGTGAAACTAACCAAGGAGTTACAAAAAAATGGTGTTCGTGTAGTTGATGGGCATTTGACAGAGGAAGAGTTGGTGAAGGATTTATGCGAATTACACTCGATGATGTAGAATACCGCTATCAGGTGAATACTCCTTTTGAACATCTAGCCCTTCATGATGTCAATATTTCAATGGAGCCGGGAACCTATACCGCAATCATCGGGCATACAGGGTCCGGGAAATCCACGCTACTGCAACATTTGAATGCTCTTTTAAAACCGACGAAGGGTCGGGTTTTCATTGGGGATCGGACGATTGAAGCCGGAAGAAAAGAAAAGGCTTTGCGGCCAATAAGACAAAAGGTCGGAATTGTTTTTCAGTTTCCGGAACATCAGTTATTTGATGAAACGGTTGAAAAGGATATATGTTTCGGACCTATGAATTTTGGCGTTTCTGAAATCGATGCTAAGAAACTGGCCAGGAAAGCCATCGCGCAAGTCGGATTGGATGAGGAAATTCTTGAAAAATCACCATTCGACTTATCCGGCGGACAAATGCGACGGGTGGCCATTGCTGGGGTACTTGCCATGGAGCCCGAAGTATTGGTACTTGATGAGCCCACTGCGGGACTGGATCCGCGAGGACGCAAAGAAATCATGGATATGTTTTATGATCTGCATAAAGTAAGGGGCATTTCAACGATTCTTGTGACACATAGCATGGAGGATGCAGCCAAGTATGCGGATGACATCATTATCATGCATAAGGGTACGGTGTTCAAAAAAGGAACCCCCCAGGAAATTTTCTCAGAGCCGGAACAATTAATGGAGCTTGGCCTGGATGTTCCTGATACGGTCCGTTTTCAGCTAAAGCTCCAGAAGGAACTTGGTGTTCGATTTGATCATCCATGTCTTAATATCGGTGATTTAGCGATAGAAATAGATAAAGCCATGAAACGGGGGAACCGCTGATGCTGGATAAAATGATCATCGGGCGTTATGTCCCTGCAAATTCACTGATGCACAAGATGGACCCAAGGGCTAAATTGCTCCTCGTGTTCCTGTTCGTTTGTGTCGTCTTTTTGGCGAATAATGTCGTTTCTTACGGGTTGCTTGCTGTATTCACCATCCTTTTGATCAGTCTTTCCAAAATACCGCTTCGCTATCTTTATAATGGGTTAAAACCAATCTTTTTCTTGATCGTTTTTACATTCCTTCTCCATATATTGTTTACGAAAGAAGGGGAATTGCTTTTTGAATACGGTTGGTTTGAAATCTATGAAGGCGGTCTGATTCAAGGTTTTTTCATATCCGTTAGATTTACTTTACTAATCCTTGTTACGTCACTTTTAACTTTGACGACATCCCCGATATCCATTACAGATGGGATGGAAGAGCTGTTGGGGCCCTTGAAAAAGTGGAAGATGCCTGTACATGAACTGGCATTGATGATGTCCATTGCCCTTCGATTCATTCCAACGCTAATGGAGGAAACGGAAAAAATCATGAAGGCCCAAACTGCAAGGGGCGTTGACTTTTCATCTGGCCCGATAAAGGACAGGGTTAAATCGATTGTACCGCTGCTTGTTCCTTTATTTGTCAGTTCGTTCAAACGGGCGGAGGAGTTGGCAACTGCCATGGAGTCAAGAGGATACCGTGGCGGGGAAGGCCGCACGAAATATCGCCAATTGGACTGGAAGACGAGTGATAGTCTTTTGATGGTCTCAATAGGTGTTCTAACGGTCATGTTATTTTTATTACGTTCATAATAAGGAAGAGAACTATGCCAAAATATAAATGTGTGATCGCTTATGACGGCACGGATTTTGCTGGTTATCAGGTGCAGCCAGAGAAACGCACCATACAAAGTGAATTCGAGGCAGTCTTGGCCCAAATGCATAAAGGCACAATTATAAAAGTGACTGCTTCAGGCAGGACAGACTCAGGGGTCCATGCAAAGGGGCAAGTGCTTCACTTTGATTCGCCCCTTACATTCCCTACTGAAAACTGGGTAAAGGCGTTCAGCGCCCTTCTTCCGACCGATATCATCGTTCTGGAAGTCGATATCGTGCCTGACGATTTTCATGCGAGGTTCCATACGACTGGGAAAGAGTACCGTTATATCATAGCCCGTTCGAAACTACGGGATCCGTTTAAGCGGAATTACGCCTATCATTATCCCTACCCATTAGATGGGGAGGCGATGAGGGAAGCAATCTCCTATTTGATAGGGACACATGACTTTACAAGTTTTTGTTCGGCAAAAACGGAAGTGGTCGATAAAGTTCGAACCATAAAAGAAATGGATTTTGAAGAGAGCGATGATTTCATGGTTTTCCGCTTCGTTGGCGAAGGTTTTTTGTATAATATGGTCCGTATCCTGGTTGGGACGCTCCTGGATGTCGGCAGCGGCAAGATGTCACCCCGTGACATGAGCGGGATTTTGGAGAAAAAGGACCGCAGTTTTGCAGGGAAAACAGCGCCAGCCCAAGGCTTATATTTATGGAAAGTATTTTACAAATAAAAATATTTTCGAAGTGATACCAGTTTTTTTACAACTGGAAAACGGGATGAAATCAGTAATGGAGCGGTTTGTCGCTATACTGACCTTTTCATGGAGTTGCAGAGAGTGTTTTATAGACAACTTATCCTAGTGTAACATTCCCTTGACAATGAATCTGGGAGAAGTTAATATAATATGGTATGTATTTTAATCCCACGATAAGCCCCGGAAGTTTATTGTGATTGAAAATAAATATAAAAAATTAAAAAGTTTTTTAGGAGGTTAACCATGCGTACGACATTTATGGCGAAAGCTAATGAAGTAGAACGTAAATGGTATGTGATTGACGCTGAAGGCAAAACTTTAGGTCGCCTTTCTACTGAAGTAGCATCCATCTTACGTGGTAAACATAAACCAACTTTTACACCGAACATTGACACTGGTGATCATGTAATTCTTATCAATGTTGAAAAAATCCACTTGACTGGTAAAAAATTGACAGACAAAATTTACTACCGTCACACTATGCATCCAGGCGGTCTTAAAACTAGAACTGCTCTTGAAATGCGTACAAACTACCCTGAGAGAATGCTTGAACTTGCTATCAAAGGTATGCTTCCAAAGAATTCTCTTGGTCGTCAAATCTACAAAAAATTACACGTATACGCTGGAGCTGAGCACCCACACGCTGCTCAACAACCAGAAGTATACGAATTACGCGGATAATTACTAAGGAGGTTACTATCTTGGCACAAGTTCAATATTATGGTACTGGTCGCCGTAAGAGCTCAGTAGCTCGTGTACGTTTAGTACCAGGCGAAGGTCGCATCGTTATTAACGGTCGTGACATTAATGAATATATTCCTTTCGCAGCATTACGTGAAGTTGTTAACCAACCACTAGTTGCAACAGAAACTACTGGAAATTACGACGTTCTAGTAAACGTTAGCGGTGGTGGATACACTGGTCAAGCTGGAGCAATCCGTCACGGTATCGCTCGTGCATTGCTACAAGTTGATCCAGAATACCGTCCATCTCTTAAAACTGCTGGTTTACTAACTCGTGACCCACGTATGAAAGAGCGTAAAAAATACGGTCTTAAAGGCGCACGTCGTGCACCTCAGTTCTCAAAACGTTAATTCTATTACCGTTTCGAAAGGCTCTCAACCATTTTGGTTGGGGGTCTTTTTTTGTCCGGAAAAAGATTTTGATCACATCACGCTCCATGAACTTATATATTAAAAATAATAAAGCATATCCGGGATATCCCAGATATGCTTTATTTTAAATAACGTATTGTTAACGATTTTAGTTAGGGGATTCACTTTCACTTTTTTTAATTGCGGCTTTTTTCGGCATAAAGCATGCAAAAATTAACGCCACAAAAGATAGGATTAACATAAAAACATAGGCATCACTTGAGCCGAAGGTAGAAGCTAATGCCTCTAGTTGTATTGCTGTAATGTTTTCATTTTGCACTGTTAGCTCAGAGGCATGTGAAGTTGCTTGCATTGTATACACTGTGATGACAACTGCTGTTCCAATAGCACCTGACAATTGGCGAATGGTATTATTTACAGCTGAACCATGGGAACCCAATTCTCTTGGTAAAGCATTCAGCCCTGCTGTATTTAAAGGCATGGTAATAAAGCTTAATCCAATTCGTAATATAATGGTACGGGCCATTAAATAGATATAGGTTGTGGATTCGTTTATATCTATGACTCCCCACATCGAAACAATGATAAATACTAAACCTGTAATAAAGAGTGGTTTAGCACCATATTTATCATACATTTTACCAGTGACAGGGGACAAGAAGGCATTAATCACAGCTCCAGGCAATAACAGTAAACCTGCTTCAAATGGTGTAAAACCTCGTCCATTCTGCAAGTAAATTGGTAAAAGAATTAAATCCGCATACATAATCATCGTAATTAGTACATTGAGGAAAGATGTGAGCGTGAAAACTTTGTACTTAAATACAGATAAATTTAATAATGGATCGCTGGATTTCATTTGACGTAAACAGAATAGAGCCGTCACGATTATTCCGGCGATTATTGTAGTAATGATAACGAGATTATCCCACCCCTTGCTTCCTGCGCTGCTAAATCCAAATAATATGCAGCCAAAACCAATCGTTGATAAAATGACACTTGTGATATCTAATTTTGCTTTTGTTGTCTCTGCAACATTCATTAAATATTTGAACGCTAGAACAATGACGATTATTATAAATGGGGTTAACCCAATAAATAACCATCTCCATGAAACATATTCAATGATAAAACCAGATAATGTAGGAGCTATGGCTGGAGCAAAAATTATCGCAAAGCCGATTGTCCCCATAATACTTCCACGCTTTTCGCTAGGATATAAATATAAAATAACTGTCATCATTAGAGGCATTATAATCCCGGCACCAATTGCTTGAATCATTCTTCCCGTTAACAGCATGCCAAAATTCTCTGCACATGCACAAAGTGCAGATCCGATTAACAAAAAGAACATCGAACTAATAAATAGCTGCCTTGTTGTGAACCGTTTCATTAAAAAAGCTGTAATCGGCACTAAAACACCGTTCACTAGCATAAATCCTGTTGATAACCATTGTACAGTTGCAGCAGTTACATGAAATACGTCCATTAAACCACTCAATGCAACATTTAATAAAGTCTGATTTAATGTTGATAAAAAACAACCAGCAATCAGTACAATTAATAAAATTTTTTTATTTCTTTCTGTTATATCATTACTCATTCGTAAACTCCTTTATTTTTGACTTGCATTCTCAACAACGTGTCGATAAAATCGATGGTAACAAAAATATATGTTGCTTACCATGAACAGTTTTCTTGAAAATGTTCACTAATCGACATAGGGATATACGCTGTTGAGAAAGTCAAAGAAAATCTATAAAGGAGTTAAAAATGTCTATTCCCAAGAAAGAAGATCCTCGTACAATTCGGTCAAGAGAAATGTTTAAGAACGCTGTCATTGCTCTCTTATCCGAGGACCCTGCTATTTCAAATTTAACGGTTCAGAAAATCGCAGCCAAAGCAGGATTAAACCGGACAACATTTTACCTGCATTATCAGGATATTCAAGATTTACTAACGCAAATCACCGATGAGATTTTAAAAGAGCTTTCTGATAAAATTTTTGCTTTAATACATGCAAAAGATTTATCAGAAAAACAACAGCTAACTCAATTACTTGATTATTTATATATCCATCGAAATTATTTACTTATTTTATTTAAGACGAATCAGTTTGAGGAACAATTGTTTTCATTATTAAAGCAATTAGTAGAAATAAGAAGGAAGAATACCAAGAAGGATTTACCTGCTGATTATGTTGACATTGATATTAAAACGGCCTCATTGGTAGGCATTATAATATGGTGGTTAAGAAAGGGGCTTCATTTTAGTTCGGATTATATTGCCAACCAAATTTATTTAATGTACAGAGTGCAATGATTCCAATACCGTTTGAAAGAATCTTGAATTTCATTAAGTCTTTTTTATGCCCGGAAAATAATAAGACCATATCATGCCATCCATCCCAGTCTTCCAGGCTCAATGCAAATGAAACGCCGTGGTGAGGGGGCTTCATATGTTGGTGATGGTTATGTTCCATTTGTTTACACATGAGTTTATTTATGTAATACAGAATTTTTTGTAAAATCCATATTTATTAAGTTCCTGTTTAGGAGTATGATAATACTTAAAAAAGAAAGAGGACTTCATATGAATTCAACATACTCACCGATTGAAACAACTAAAACAAAAACCTTGGTCATCAATGCGCTATTCATTGCATTAACCCTTGTAGCGACAATGTTCATCAACATCAAGCTCCCAATAATGGGTAACGGCGGCCTGATCCATCTGGGTAACGTTCCCCTTTTTATAGCTGCTTTGGTTTATGGCAAAAAAACAGGAGCGATAGCAGGCGCCTTCGGTATGGCCTTCTTCGATCTTTTCTCTGGTTGGGCAGCATGGGCACCGTTTACATTCGTCATCGTAGGAGCAATGGGCTTTCTAGCCGGCCTTATATCCGAAAAGGTACCGGGCAAAAGAGAATTGGTATACACTATGGCCGTTGCCGTTGCATTGGTTATTAAAATCGTCGGCTACTATTTTGTCGAAGTTATTCTTTATGGTAACTGGATACAGCCATTTGGCTCCATCCCCGGAAACGTGATGCAGGTCGTAATAGCTGGAATAATTGTAGTGCCACTTGCTGGTCGATTAAAGAAAAGAGCTGGACAGATATAAAGTGAAACAAAAATAGGAAGCCATTTCAAACTTTGTGTTGCACCACCTTTGGATGTTGTACTGCGCTCTGAACCTTAGGCAGTTTAAAAAGACATCCTGCTAAGTAAGCGGGTATTAAATGAATTCGCTATTATAAAATGTTTTATCATTTGAGAAAAGGACATCCGTTAACCATGGATGTCCTTTTTATCTTAATAGACCACAAAGCCTGAAGTTGTCATAGAGGATGGCTCGCTTAAGTTTAAGGAAGAACACGACATGAATAATCAGTATTGATCAAGGTCAAAGAGACATGCGCAGTGAGCGACCCAAGTCGGCAAGGTCAGCCTCGGGTAGCTGCCTGAGTGGCGGGTTAGTGGAGAAAACTCTAGTTTTCTAACATTAAGTTTCTTGTGCGGTCTGCACTTTAACAGGTTTCTTACCATATTGCATACCGATATGCTTTTTCAAGTACCTGCCGAACCTATCCTCATTATTTTTTGCCAATAGAATAAATGAATGGTTCAAAATAGAACGCTAAAACTAAAATTATGTCTTGGGAAATAATTTTGGGAAATGGGGAATTGCCCCGGAGGTGAATTATGGCTGTGATATTAGGTTTACAGGAGATGCAAAGGGAAAGGCAATTGAGGTTCGAACGTAGGCTGCTCAGGGAACTTTCTATCGAGGATATGAAGGGGAGGATTCAGCGTTACTTCGGACAGGATTTGATGGATGTTTTGGAGGAAGGCTACTTTGATGTTGCCATCGAGGCTTATTTATTAGGAGCAAACTATAGTAAGTTTGGCTATTATGGTGAGTCGGAAGAAGATGTAAGGTCCAGGTGCTGGAAGGAAGAGAGGTTTTTGGTCGATACTCTTTTTAACTTTATTTTGTATTGGCGGGAAGTTACAGCGAATAACGCTTTCGATGAAGGTTTGTTTTATTGTTGTGAAGGGTTTGTTGGGGATTGGTGGCTGGACGGCTTTAAGACTGGAGAAAAACGATATAAAATGAAACTGCATTAAGAAGGCAAAATCCCATTCCTTGTTCTAATTTCATGGTTTGTCCCATACTTTTTAGTAGAGAGATCATGGAAGGGGAACGGTCATGCGCAAAAAGCTGAAATATACAGGGATCGCTATGGGATTGTTTGTCCTTTTTTTAATTGTGACTTTTAAATTTGTTGAAGATGATTCTTGGGACTCCTGGAACCTTCCGTTGTCAGGTAAGGTCATCATTCTGGATGCAGGTCACGGGGGAATGGACGGCGGGGCAAATGTACAAGAGGTTATGGAAAAGGAAATTGCCCTTTCCGTTTCATTAAAGGTCAGGGACTATTTACAGGAACAGGGTGCCCTTGTCATCATGACACGTGAGAAGGATGAGGATTTGGCACAGGGAAATACAAAGGGGATCCGCCTGCGGAAACAGGAAGACTTACGGAATCGGGTTGAAATGATCAATAATTCGGAAGCGGACTTATTCTTAAGCATTCATTTGAACTCTTTTCCATCAGCGTCATCGAAAGGTGCCCAGACCTTTTATACAAACAGGTTTGAGGAAAATGAACAGGTGGCAAAATTCATTCAGACTGAAATCATAAGAAACCTGGAAAATACAAAGCGTGATGCAAAAACGATTAAACATGTGTATTTGATGAATTATGCCAAGAAACCGGGAGCGCTTGTGGAAATTGGATTTCTTTCCAATTCCGAGGAAAGGGAACGCCTTATCAGTGATAAGTATCAAGAAAAGGTTGCCAGTTCGATTTATATGGGTATTTTACGGTACTTTACAGAGGAAAAACTATCGGATGAAGAGTGATGTCTGGGTCTTGTAAGGTACAAGGCCTTTTTATAATGGGGAAATCATCAGGTTTCGCATGCGGGGCAGATAATAAGCTTTCTTACCGTAATATGTTATACTGAAAAATGGGAAAATAAAATTCAAAGGGGTGCTCGACTTGTTAACAGAAGAGAAAGTACTGAATTTATTAAAGGATCTTAAAGACCCTTTTCTACATAAAAACCTTGAAGAGACAAATGGAATTATAGAAATCAAAATAAAACCTGAAAAGAATCATGTAAGCGTTAAACTTGCGATTGCGAAAACGGGGACTGCCGAACAAATGCAAATGCAATCGGAAGTTGTGGACTTGCTGAAAACGAACGGAGCGGAATCGGTAGGTATCCGCTTCACGGAGCTTTCAGAAGAGGAGTTAGCCAAGCATCGTGAAAGCATTCCTCAGGATGAAGCGGACCAAGGTTTGCTTGGACCTAACAGCAAAACACAATTCATCGCGATCGCCAGTGGTAAAGGCGGAGTGGGAAAATCCACGATTTCAGTGAATTTCGCTACTTCACTTGCTCGTTTGGGTAAAAAGGTCGGGCTGGTTGACGCCGATATTTATGGTTTCAGCGTACCTGATATGATGGGGATAACAAAAAGACCGGTTGTTCGCGGGGAAAAAATCATTCCTGTAGAACGGTTTGGCGTTCAAGTTATCTCAATGGGCTTTTTTGTAGAGGATAACGCGCCGATCATCTGGAGAGGACCGATGCTGGGTAAAATGCTTAACAGTTTCTTTAATGAAGTGGAATGGGGAGATTTGGACTATCTGGTCCTTGACTTACCGCCGGGTACAGGCGATGTTGCTTTGGACGTTCATACGATGCTCCCTTCATGTAAAGAAATCATCGTTACGACACCGCATCCGACTGCAGCTTTCGTTGCGGCAAGAGCTGGTGCCATGGCCATCAAGACAGAACACGAAGTCATCGGTGTCATAGAGAATATGTCATTCTTCGAAAGTAAAACGACCGGTGAAAAAGAGTATGTATTTGGAAAAGGCGGCGGCAAGAAGCTTGCAGAAGAGCTTCGTACAGAAGTTTTAGGTCAACTTCCCCTGCAACAGCCAGATTGGAACGAAGAGGACTTTGCTCCATCCATTTACGCAGCGGACCATAGACTCGGCAGGATTTATGAAGATATTGCCAAAAAGGTCATTGAAAAACTACAATGAAAAGAAGGCTGATTCCGATTGGAATCAGCCTTCTTTTCATTCTTTTTACTTTTTCTCCTTTTCTACCGCTTTAGTGGCTGCTTTATCCAATTTCTCTTGCATTTTCGCCTGAATGAGAGGACTCTCCATGGTTTCGATGATCAGCTCTTTATAGACCGACCGCATTTCCTTTGTTTTTAATAATTTATTCATTTCTTTTTCCATATCGGGTTCTTTCATTATTTCCATGAGCATTCCACGATACTGAGGATCAGCAGTTAAGTCCTTCAATACCTTTTTATGTTCATCTTCTAATGCTTTAGCATAAGCGGAAGCAAATTCGGGATCCTTAAATGTCTTTTTCCAAAATTCCTTCCCTTTATCTGAAGTGACAATATCTTCAATGGATTTCTTAATGGCATCCGAATCCATAATAAGTTCAGCTTTCGTTTTATCATCAGTAATGATATCCTGGATGGCTTTTTTTCCATCATCTGTCTTCAAGATATCGACGACCATTTTCTTTGTCTCTTCATACTCCATTTTTTCTGCGCCTGCTCCATTTTGAGCACAACCGGAACAAACGAGTAAGAATGACGTGAAAAGCAAAGCAACTCCCACTCTCATACGCAGGGCCCCTTTCATCCTTCTTACTGTTAATATGGTTCCAATCGGCGATATTATTCCTTGGTGGAATAAGTGGATTTTTCCAAATTTGGTTGGTACAATTAAGGAAATGAAATAGAAATGTATGGAGGAAAACAATGAACAGCCGTAACTTAGTTAAATTGTTTTTAACAACATTGCTTATAGGTGGTGTAACGGGCGGAGTTGTAGGGTTCTTGGCTCGGTGGAGTGAGTTTAAGCCTTATTTTTCTTCTTTTGAAGTCAGTGCCATCCTATCAACTTTTATTTGGTTATTCGGTGTTGGATTAATTTTTAGTGTCATAAGCCAAGCCGGCTTTTTTGCCTATTTAACGATACATCGTTTTGGTCTGGGGATATTTAAAAGCGCTTCCTTATGGAATGCCGTTCAACTTGTACTCATTCTTTTTGTTGTATTCGATCTTGTTTACCTGCGATATCTCAGCTTTGGTTCAGGCGAGGGGATCAGTTCCTACATCGTGTTAGCGTTGGTTGTTTTGGCCGCGGGGCTTATTACAGCTTATTTCAAAATGAAACAAACGAATAAACAGTCGTTCATACCGGCCTTATTTTTCATGGTCGTGGTCACGGTTTTGGAGTGGATACCTGTCCTAAGTGCCAATGATGAAAGCTGGCTTTACTTCATGCTGTTTCCGTTGCTAGTCTGCAATGCTTATCAATTATTGGTTCTGAGCAAATTGATTGAACGTTCACAAAGGGAATTGGCCAGTAAAAGAGGGAGTAAGCAAACTCCGGCAAAGGGAAAGATGAAAGCCGGTGAACTAGGTAAAGGCAGCTAACCTATTTGTAAGTCGGTCCATACATAAGGAAGTCAAAACATAAAAACTGCGTACTAAAGGTTTTGGAGACCATTAGTACGCAGTTTTTTCAGTCAGCGGATTTCCTCACTGCTTGCTGATGAATTGGAAATCATCTCAGAAACGTTAACGAAGTTTAAATTTTTTGATCGAAGTTCACTTACTAACTCCGGTAAAGCCTTATTCGTTTGTTTTGCTGAGTCTGAAGCATGTAATAAGATGATATCACCCTTTTGTGCCTTGGTGATGTTCTGAACGATCCGATCCACACCTGGATTGGTCCAATCCTTTGAATCGATGCTCCAATGGACAACGGTATATCCGAAATTCTTGCTGATCTTTAAGAGGCGTTTATCAAAGTGACCGGTGGGAGCACGTAAAAGTTCTATATTCTTTACATTAAGTTTTTTAAATGCTTCCTGGGCTTTAGAAATATCCCGGATGATTTCCTGATCTTCCATTTCGGAATAATCCTTATAATCGTAACCAAGCATGCCGATTTCATATCCTTCTTTCACAATTTCAGCCACTATGTCCGGATGACGTTCAGCCCAAGATCCCGCAAGGAAAAAAGTGGCGGATTTAATCTTTTCTCTTTTTAATGTCTCTATTATTGGAGCGGCTTTCTCATCACCCCAGCCAATATTGAACGTGATCGCAACATTCTTTTCCCCTTTATAAACCGCTTTCGGCCCATCTTCTGTAGAAAAAACGGGGGCATGAAGAATGTTTTGTACAAAAAGAAACCAAGCGGTAAAAAGTGCCGTAAGCAAAATTAACGAATAATATTTGATGTTCTTGGCTTGAAGCACCATGAAAAATTTCATTAATCCATCCCCTTGTCCAAAGTACTCTTGTCTTCATATTTATGCGCGAGGATTATTGTTATGCAAAAAAATCAGTTGAAAATTCATAAAATTGATGGGAATGGGGAAAGCTTTCTGATGGAGGTGTTTACCATGCTCGGTTTATTGATTAATGACAAGGAAAAGATGGAATTGGAGTACCTTTTAAAAAGAGAGATGGATGAAATACTATTCGATTTGCAGGATGACAGAATCGATCACTTAGTCAAAAGGGCAATAAACGAGAAATATAACATTCTTTTCAGGTTGTTTAAAAGGGTGAGCACCGAGGAGGAATGCCTAATGTATATGAGGGGGAAAACGAATTTATCCGAGTGGAATCAGTAATGATATTTAAATGTGATTTATATTCAAAATATCTATTGACTATTGGTTTATACGCTGGTATATTATAAAAGTTGCTGCAACGTAATAGCTTTTGAAAAAGAATGAAAAAAACTTTTTTTAAAAAAGTTATTGACGAAGTGGTGATAAGATGTTAAGATATTAAAGTCGCTAAGAGAGATAGCGAACAAATTGCTCTTTGAAAACTGAACAAAACAAAGCGCCAACGTTAAATTTTAAGTGAGCACA
>NZ_VHIK01000031.1:0-34113 GCF_006680105.1 Bacillus sp. B4EP4a | reverse complement strand
ACGGCTCTAAACCCGTGAGTAACAGCTTAAATCTCGTGCAATACCCGCAAAATCTTGAGTAAATTCAACCAACTCGTGTTTGAACACCAATTCACGAGTATTTGTGCCAAACTCACGAGTAAACGCTCCAAACTCACGAGTAACGGCTCTAAACCCGTAATTAACAACTTAAATCTCGTGCAATAGCACCCAAAATCTTAAGAAATAACAACTAACTTTTGATTTACTGCACTAATTCGCATTTTGTAAAACCTAATCTCATAAAAAAGCTCCTTTCAAACAAATCATAATGATTACGATTTATACCTTAAATAAACCCTCTTGTCTTGACTGTCTTTCATTATAAAACGTAATGATTACTGTTTACAAGGTTTTTTTAAGAAGTTTATCTGATATATAATTGTCTTTTTGATTAAGAAAAAACTCCTGAAAAAAGATTTCAGGAGTTTTCGGCTTTTATTTCAAGTTGTTGTAGTGGTTGATAACTTCTTTGGTTATTTCGCTATTTTCGTCCAATCCGCTAACTTCTTTAAGTGCTGTAGCTATACCGTGTTCTTTGATCATCGTTTGCAGTTTAAGGGCTTCTTCATCTTCGTTAAAATCAAAGAGTAAAGCGGCGGCTATCGCTTTCGCCAGATTAGTATAGGAAAGTCCGGCTTTTTTAGCTTCTACGGCAGGGCGCACGAGGCGGTCGTTTGGCCCGAGCTTGCGCAGCGGTGAACGGCCGACTCTATTCACCGAGTCATTCAGGTAGGAGTTTTTAAATCGATTAATGATTTTTTCGATATACTGCTGATGCTCATCTGCATCCAAACCGTATTGCTTTATTAAATAAGCGCCCGTTTCCCCTAGGGTTTTCTTGACTTGCTCTACAATGCCTGCGTCCTCCAATGATTGGTCAATCGTCGATTTTTTATTTTTGAGATAACCGAGGTAAGCAATGACGGCATGTCCTGTATTAACGGTGAACAGTTTTCTCTCAATGAACGGAGCGAGTTCTTTTACAATGGTCATCCCTTCCACGGCAGGAATGCTTTCATTCGTTTCAACGACCCATTCATAATAAGGTTCCACCAAAACATCGAGTGATCCTTCGTTATTTTGGATAGGAACGATGCGATCGACTGCTGAGTTAAAGAAGTATACTTTATCGGCTAGTTTTTCTTTTGTATCTTGATCCAAGTTTTCTAGAATGTAGTCTTCTAAAAGGTCTGTTGCCGATATTTGGTTTTCACAAGCGATCACATATAATTTTTCATCGGTTTCCTTTACCCTTGAGGCTAATCCTTTTGCAATTAAAGGCGCGATATGAGGCAAAATATTGGGACCGATAGCAGTAGTGAGGTAGGTTGCTTCGGAAATTGCTTTAATGATTTCCTCTTCCTGCTTTAAGCTGTTTAAACCCGAAACATTTTCTACTGTTACGGCTTCTTGTTGATCAGTAGCCAGTTTGACTTGGTATTGCTTTTTATCATTTAACTGATCGATGATTTGATCGGCTATGTCCACAAAAGTCACATGATATCCAGATTGTGAAAAGAGTGCTCCGATAAATCCTCTTCCAATGTTTCCTGCACCGAAATGTACTGCTTGTTTCATTACAATCATCCCTTTATCAAGTTAGTATATAAATAATCCAAAAATATGGCTTCCAGCCTTCTGTTAATCATTTCCTCGTCCGAAGATGAAAAAATCATGATGGATTCATTGCTTTCAATTAAGCTTGAGCTTATTAAGCTGACGATTTCCTGCTGCTTCACACTCAATTCTTCAGGTGCCAGCATCAGCAGTAAATTTTTCATATGGACTTCATTTCCATCCATACCTTTGACCAGTCGATATTCCTCCAGGTGGGCCACCTGAAATATCAGTTCTTTCACATTCTTGTGTCTCGTATGGAAAAGGCCCATTCCAGTGCCAGGAATGCCTAAACCACCTTTTTTTTCCCGTTCGTTCAAGGATTCGATTACATCATCCGCACCCATTAGCAGTGATTCATTTTCAGCCATTCTGACCATTTCTTCGATGATCTCTGGATGTCCTTTAAGATGCGGCAGCCGATAAAACCGGAAATTATCCATGATTGACTCGATGCTCTGCTGGGCATCTTTCAATTCCTGCAGCACTTCTTTCAATTCGCCATCCTCTTTTTTGGTCACGGTATCCTTATGGGCTGAATGACTGCCATAACGCTTATTCTTCGTGAAGTTTTCGATATTCTTCCTTAAATAATTCCTGATGTTCAATATATTCTCTTCACTCAAAAGAGGGGATACAAGAATATAATCACTATCGATATACGGAAGCCGGACGGTAGAAATGATCACATCATAGTTTTTCAGGCTGCCCTGCTGCTGGATGTCTTTGATCGTCTTGATTTCTACAGTCTCGATTTCGATGATTTCTTTTTTGATCCGGCTTGCAAGCATCTTCGACGTGCCGATACCTGTCGGGCAAACGATGAGTGCCCTTATTGATATTTCTTCCTCCCGCAGCACTAATGCAGATCCGAAATGCAGGACGATGAAGGCTATTTCATCTTCGGGAAATTCTTTTATTTCTTTGAATCCCTTTTCCAGACTGGTCTTTACTGCCAAAAAGAGAACCGGATACTTTCGTTTAATATCTTCGGTTAAGGGGTTGTACAATCCCATTTCCTGTTTGATCCGGAAAAGCGATGGTTCCATATGGGCAAGGAGCCCTTGATACAATGGGAAATCCTTGGTCAAATCGATTTGCAGTTGTGCCGAAACATCTTTTATCAGGTTTCTTATCAGCTGGCCAAGCAACACACTGTCATATGGAACAGCATCCGCCGCATGAAGCTTGGAACCTTTAAGGATGGCTGCCAGGTAGCTTATATCATCGATTGTAAAAGAGACTTCCAGCATGGTGCTGAGTTCCTTGCCTATTTTATTCATGAGATTATTCTCATCGGAAAGTTCGCTTATTTTCTTGAAGTCCTTCTCCAAAAAAAATTGGCTTTCATTCCTTTGCAGGGTTACATAAATATGTACAATTAACCCTATATACCCGCTATCCGCCAATCGAGAATGGACACTGTTAAAAGTGGAAAACAGCACCCCATCGATAGCCAGAAGATATTCGGGATCGAAATAGTCGAGGATTTTCGCTTCTGGGAATTTTCCTTCTTGCAACAAAAATAAACTTTCAATCAGCTCTTCATTAAAAAAGTGCAAAAAATAGGCGGCCTGTGCTTTCCGTTTATTTTCTTCAGTGCCTGCAAGCTCTATTCCGACTCCCCTTTTTCTCGTAATCACGATATTAAAATTCTTTAACCATTCAGTCAGTTCGTCCAAATAGGTTGTAAGAGTCGTAATGCTTATACCGAGATCCCCCGCAAGAACTTGAGTTTTATATGATTCTTCCTGCAGTAAAGCTAACAGGAGATGCAACTTTCTTTCTTGTGGCGTTTGATCGATTGGATGATTGCCCATCAGGTGCTGTACAAGCCGAAAGACTTGTTCATTCTTCCCGTCGATGGTCAGTCCCTCATGTGTATTGCGTGTTAAATGCAACTCAAATGATTGCAGGATTTTTTCTATGGACTTCAGATCACGTTGAACAGTCCGGACACTAACATTCAATTGTGTCGCAATGGATAAGGCTGTATGTTTTCCAGAAGTTTTTATGATCAACTCTATGATTGATTTTTCCCTTGAAGTAATATACATGCTACCAACTCATTTCTGGTGGAGTAACACGAGAAAATACTGAATAGAAAAGCGTAAAACGCTTTTCTATTCTTGGTTAAGTTTATTTAATTATTTCCGACATTTATAATATCCATCAATTCCCTGGCTGATGTGGCTTTAACCATCTTTTCGATATTCTCCATCTCAGAGCAGGTAACTGCAATGCCAGATAGAATTTCAAGATGTGTCCCGTCCTTGCCGGCAATGCCGAATATCAATCGTGCCTTTTGGCCGTCAAAGTCGACTCCATCAGGAATTTGTAGAACGGTAAATCCAGATTTAAGGACATCTTTCTTAGCTTCCTCGGTTCCGTGCGGAATGGCTACATCATTCCCCATATAGGTTGAAGTCAATTCATCACGGGCAATCATTGCTTCAATATAGCTTTCCTTAACGTAACCTGCATTGACCAAAGCTCTTCCCGCAAAGCGGATCGCTTCTTCCTTATTGGCGAATTGTTGATTAAGGAAGACGTTTTCTTCGCGAAGCAATTCATTATCATCCTGCTCATCAACGTTGATGCCAGGCTCGATTGAATGTTCACGAACACCGGGAACCTTCTCTTCAGCATCTTCGACGATTTCATGCAGCTCATCGGTGCCATCGTCCTGAAGCCGTGCAAGCAATGAATCGTATTCAGGGCTCGATAGAAAATTATCTACGGATACATGATAAGCATTCGGCACTTTATTCTGTGCCCTTGGAGTTAACTCTTCCTGTGTTATGACGATTTGTGCATCAGCAGGAATGTTCGAAATCGCCGTATTGGTCACGGTGATATTCAATCCGGCTTCCTTCACCTTCTTGCGAAGCAGCGAAGCTCCCATCGCACTTGACCCCATCCCAGCATCGCAGGCAAATATTATTTTGCTGACGTTCGTTGGCAACGTTCCCGGATCTGAAGCGAATACATCGGCAACAGAGCTTTTCTTGCCTTTCATTTCTTGCATTTTTTTCGCGGCATCTTCAATATTCTCTTCAGATTGCTTTCCTGTTTTCAGGATGAATGCACCGACGATGAATGAAACAAGGGCGGCTACGATCACGCCTGCAAAGTTAGCAATATATGCGCCCGCATTATGCGGAGTTACTGCTGTAATGGCAAGTATGCTGCCTGGAGAAGCAGGAGCGAACAATCCTCCGCCTAGTAGGACCAATGTGAAAACCCCACTCATGCCTCCAAGAATGACGGCTAAAAATAACATCGGCTTCATTAGGATATAAGGGAAATAAATTTCATGGATCCCGCCGAAGAAATGAATGATGGCAGCTCCTGGAGCCGATTTCTTCGCAGTTCCCTTTCCAAAAAAGCAATAGGCAAGCAATACGCCGATACCCGGTCCAGGATTCGATTCCAGCAGGAACAGGATTGAAGCCCCTGTTTGTTTAACTTGCTCTACACCGATTGGTGATAGTACACCGTGATTGATGGCATTGTTCAAGAACAATACCTTGGCAGGCTCGATCAGGATACTTGTCAACGGCAGTAAACCTGTACCGACAAGCCAATCGACTCCTGCTACAAGCCAGCCTGTAAATACGTCTACAGCAGGCCCGATGGCCAAGAAGGATAGAATGGACAATAAGCCGCCAATTATCCCCGCTGAGAAATTATTAACAAGCATTTCAAAACCGGCTTTTATTTTCCCTTCAATCAATTGATCGAATTTCTTGATGACATATCCGCCGAACGGTCCCATTATCATGGCGCCAAGGAACATCGGGATATCAGATCCGACGATGACGCCCATTGTCGCAATGGCACCGACTACGCCGCCACGGTGGTCATGGATTAGCTTACCACCCGTATACCCAATTAAAAGCGGCAGTAAAAACGTAACCATCGGTGTAACCATTTTGGCAAGGCTTTCATTTGGCAGGAAACCAGATGGGATGAATAGGGCAGTGATTAGCCCCCATGCTATGAAAGCTGATATATTCGGCATGACCATTGAACTTAGAAAGTTACCGAACTTTTGAACTGCAACTTTTATATTAAAGTGAGCCATTTTGCACTCTTCCCTTCATATTAATATAGTTTCCTTTAATCTTAAGGTACGTACCTTCCGCATTCAATAAAAGTAAAAGCTAACTTTGTCGCGAAAGAGAAGACAAACATAATGTATCTCACTTTTCCAGATTTATTCAGTGCTTGATAAAGACAAAAAAGAGTCCCGTTCGCATCTTGGCGAACGGGACTCTTTAGGGCTTTATAGCGGGATGATTCCCAATAGGACACATACCACTATCATGACAAGCGTCGATCCGCATGCCCATTTCAGGAAGGTACGCTGCAATGCACCGAAATCTTCCCCTACCATTCCAACCAATAGATAGGTAGATGGAACAAGCGGGCTTAATAGATGGACGGGCAACCCTAATAGTGAAGCTCTGCCGATCAGGGCAGGGTCAATTCCATAAGCAGCTCCCGCTTTAGCAAGCAATGGGAGCACACCATAATAAAATGCATCATTAGACATGAAGAACGTAAAAGGTGCTGAGATGATGGCTGTGATGACAGCAAAATGCGCACCCATTTGTTCTGGAATATGCTGAATCAAAGAGTTTGCCATGGCATCGACCATTTCCGTACCGGCAAGGATTCCAGTGAAGACACCTGCTGCAAAAATCATCGAAATTACAGATAAAGCATTGTCCGCATAGTTTGCCACACGCTCTTTTTGATCACTAAGTTTCGGATAATTAACCGTAATGGCAATGGCAAAACCTATCATGAACAGAACCGCTGAAGGCATAAGTTCCATAATCAGCGCCACCAGCAATGTAAGAGTCAATGCGTAATTGAATATAATCATTTTAGGACGCTTAAGATAAGCATCTTCCGTTGCAGCCGCTTGCTGTGCCATAACATGATAATCGACTTCTATGATCCCGATCCTTTTTCTTTCTTTTTTACCCAGGCAATATGCCATGAAAAGGACGAACAGGACTCCGCCGATCATCGCTGGGATGACAGGAGTGAAAACATCGGACATTTCAAGTTTTAAAGCGGTCATCACCCGTGCTGTAGGGCCTCCCCAAGGAAGAAGGTTCATGACTCCAGATGACGAAACGGCAATACCGGCCAATACAAGCGGTCTCATACCAATCCGTTTATATAGCGGAAGCATGGCTGAAATCGTTATCATATATGTGGTTGTACCATCTCCATCCAAGGAAATCAGCAAAGCCAGAACTGCCGTGCCGATCGCAATTTTCACTGGATCTCCTTTTACAACTTTAAGTATCGTATTGATGATCGGATCAAAAACGCCAGCATCGATCAAAATGCCAAAGAAAAGGATCGCAAATAAAATCATGATTCCCGTTGGCGCAACGTCTTTGATCCCTTCCAGCGCCATCTCACCCATTTTACCGCCAAACCCGCCAATAAGTGCAAAGGCACTTGGTACTGCAATCAAAGCTATCATGGCTGAAAGTCGCCCTGTCATAATTAAAATCATAAACGCTACTATCATTAAGTATCCTAATAAAGCGAGCATATCAATCACTCCTTATCTTCTAATAAGGTAAATTGTATATGAAATCGCTTCATTTGTAAGCGTTCTCAATTTATTGTGTTTTAAAACTATTTTGTTATTTTTGTTCATTGTGTTCACGGAAGCGATTTTTCGAGGCTGAACCGGCGCCACTCCCCGGGTTGAATGGCGGGTTCTTTAAAGAAATGATTGCAATTATTAAGAAAACTTTGACTATATCTTTATCGCCGGCAAAGGCATGCTACTGCGCATTTATTCTTCAAAAGATAGATTTGCCGGTCCATCCAAGAGGTCACTTCCGTAATCTATATTGGTCGTTGGTGTATCTTTACTGACTTCCTCGAATTCCAGTTCATCGATCCATACTTTGCCACGCCCTGAAAGAAGGACCCCGAATGAAATGATTGCACTGTTTTCAGGTACATCCAAGATAATATAATAATGGTTCCATTCCGTATCGTTAACGATGGGCCGATTCCCCATATTGTCAAATTGCAAAACATCATGAAGGGCATTATCCACCCTCATCCATAAACCACAAAATCCATCAACGTCTTTTGATTTTATAAAACCCGACAGTTTCATTCTTTTACCAAGGTAATTTTCCGCCTTGAATTGTTGCATCATCGTTGCAAATTCCTCCTTGGATTCCGCAGTGACGGATTTCAGGTAACCTGATGCCTGGCCTTTATGGAATGTCTCCCGGTCAATTCCCATTTTATAATTGAATGGATGACTCCCGCTTAAATTCCACCCTTTTAATAATTGTTCGTTTTTCATCGTCATTTCCTCCTTTTGCAAGGTTAATTTACTTACGAGTTTCCGATATTGCCCTGGCGGCAGTTCATAATATTTCTTAAATGAACGAGTAAAGGATTCTTGTGTTTCAAAGCGGTAATAAAAAGCAATGTCGATTATTTTTTCATCTGTATAAAGCAGCATGTTAGCTGCATTGGCGATCCTTCGATATCGAATATATTCTGATACGGTCACGCCAACCTCCTTGTGAAAAATACGATGATAATGAAATTTTGAAAAACCTGCGAATCGTGCGATGTTCTCCAAGGACAATTCCTCTTGTAAGCTATTCTCTATATATTCAATCGTTTCTTGGATGATGGGACTGTATCTCATTTCCGAACCTCCTTAAGAATAAGATAACAGATTAAAACATCGTTTTTTTGACATATATTGCTTTTTTTGAAATCTTTCAATTCTTGCATGCATAATAAAAACACCTCCAATCTTGAAGGTGCTTCACACTTAATTCTATTGAATTTTATAATATCTTCGCTCAGGTCTTCCCACTACCCCGTATACGACTTCCGCTTTACATTTCTTTACGGATATCAAATATTCCAGATAGCGTCTCGCGGTTGTCCTGGAAGCGCCGATCTGTCCGCTCACTTGCTCAGCAGACAAACCGATATCGCTTGCTTTAAGTACCTCGATCACTTTCGCCAAAGTGATTTCGTCGACCCCTTTCGGTAAGGCCGGCCCATCGTTCGTTTCCGCAATCGCAGTTCCCTTATTCAAAATGAGATCAACAAAATCCTGATCTATCTCTTGTTTGGATTTCATCAGATGGACTTTCTTCAGATACTCTTCGATAACTTGGTTGAAACGCTTCATTTCCACTGGTTTAATTAAATAATTCTCTACACCATAGTGAAGCGCCTTTTCAAGTTGGTCTCTATCCGTTGCCGCGGTAATCATGATGATATCCACATTCGGGAACTTTTTCCGTATGTCCGGAAGAAGGTCTGTACCAAGTTGATCCGGCATATAAACATCAAGCAAAAGCAGATCCGGGCTTTTTTGCTCCAAGATCCGAAGCGTTTTTTTTGCATTGACAGCTTTTCCGACCACTTCTATTTCATCAAAGTTTTTTAAGAATTTTTCATGGATATCCGCTACACGAAAATCATCTTCTGCGATGACTGCTCTTATCTTCAGCATTCTTTCCCTCCTCACTGTTCTTTAGGAAGATACACGGTGAATATGGTGTTTCCATCCTCGCTGTAAACTTCGATGATGCCGCCCAGCTCTTTGACGACATGATCAGCATTCGAAAGTCCATAACCACTCGGACTTCCGCTGTTTTTCGAAGTGAAACCCCGATCGAAAATATGGGCGATGGCATCCTCAGGTATTCCTTTTCCGTTATCACTCACTTCAAATACCATATCATTTCCGATATCTGTGGCAAAAAATTTCACGAGCGGCTCTTCCATGCTTGAAACCGCTTCAAGTGCATTATCGATAATATTGCCTAGAATCAATGTTAGTTGTGACAATTTTATATGATCCGGCAGTTTCTCTAGGTAACTTTGTGCGTCTATTTCAAAGATGATCTTCTTCTCCGATGCTTTCCCTATCTTTCCAAGTAAAAGGGCTTGTACCTTTGTATCTTTTATCTGTTCGAACACGACACGGTTCAGGGAATGCAATTCGGATGTTTCGCTTTGAATCATATCTATTGCTTCATCATATTCGCCTAATTGTATCAAACCTGAAAGGACGTATAGTTTATTGGTGAACTCATGGGTTTGTGCCCTTAAATCCTCTGAATGCATCTTCACTTCCGATAATGTGTTGACCATTTCCTCAATTTCCGTTCGATCACGGAACGAAGCGACAACACCGCTTACCCCTTCACTATCGAAGATCGGCGTACAATTGACGATAACGGATTTGTCTTTCCATGAAATCTCCTTATCCACTTGCGGTTCACCGGACTTCAGCACTTCGAATAAATATTTCGAAGGAAATAGGCCATCCACATTCAAATGGCGAACGGACTCTTGAATATCCAGCAATTTTTTTGCCGGCTGATTCATCGAGGTAATCAACCCCTTTTGGTCAATGGCCAGAATCCCTTCTTTCACCGATTGAAGCACTGCATTTTTTTCTTTATATAAATTGGCGATTTCAAATGGTTCCAGCCCCAAAGTATCTTTACGTATGCTCCTTGCCAGCATATAACTGCCAATGATCGATATCATGATGGCCACTAACGATACAATCATCTCTTTGGACAAGTCCTTGAAAATTTGGGCGCGGACATCGTCGACTAAAAAACCGACGGAGACGATTCCAATTATTTTTCCATCCGCATCGAATACCGGTGACTTCCCCCGAATGGAAAGACCGAGGGATCCTGCCGCTTCGGAAACATAATATTCGCCTTCCTGAATGGCCCTGGCATTATCCCCGCCTTCCATCCGCTTCCCAATTTCGGAAGCAAGCGGATGGGAATAGCGAATTCCCTCTTTATTCCCGACAACGATGAACTCAGCCCCTGTTTCCCTGCGGATCTTTTCGGCAATCGGCTGAATTGTCCTAGCGGGATCATCCGTTTCAAAGGCCTCTGTAACTGTAGGCATGAAGCTAATCGTCTTTGAAAGTTCCAACGCCAATTGACCTTTATCCTTCGCTATTTGCCTTCCTTCCATATAGGAAAAAGTAGTCGTCAATAAAATAATCAAAAACAGGCTCAACGATAAGACTAACCCGAGAATCTTGGTTTCAATCGATACTTTCCTCATATTCAACAGCATCCTCTATTTTCATTTTCATTCACTAAATTTTATAGGAGCATAATGATTTTACCATTTCTATTAAATATTGAACATTGTTGGCCTTTTATTTCTCCACATTCAAAAATGAAAGGATTTAAATAACAAAATAAGGTATAATTTAACAAAAAAGGAGTGCGAAATGAATTTCTTGATTCCTTTTCAAATGATTTATATGATCATCATCACCCTTTTGCTTATTAATAATTTTTTTCCAGTAAGTTTTCTATCTCATATCGTTTCACCCGAGGTACTTCTTGGAGTTATGATCGGTTTATTTCTCAGTGTCCTATTTAAGAAAGATGGTCACACCGATCATGATGTGAGGATCAAGGCGCAGTTGTTTTACACCATGTATCTCCTTTCCCTAGTCGGAGTGTTGACCGCTTTAGGGGGTCGATCAACGATAGGCATTTCCCTTAATGATCTTTTTCTTTGGATAGTGCTGCTTCTGTCTTGCTGCCATACCTTTTCGTATTGGAAGAAAGCAAAACAATCTGAAACATAAAATGCTCAAAGGAAACATCTCCTTTGAGCATTTTTTCAAAAACAGCTAAATGAAATGATTTGTCTTGTATCGATACCAAAAATCGTCCAGAACCTGCCATTCCACCTGAAGCCGGCAACAGAACGCGGACCGACGAAAATGGGGTAATACCAGAAACTCGCACCATTGTTTAGCCATATAAAAGTATTCCTGAACAGACAAAACGAAATGGCACCTGGATCTACGGCAAATGTTGAAGCCGATTGCTGTTGAGGGATAAACGCTGGCGGGGGAGCTGTTGGTGCTTGCGAACTCGGCGGTGGTCCTGGTTGACCTGGAAATTGAGGCGCACCGGGAAAACCGGGTTGGCCTGGAAAGCCCGGTGATCCTGGTATGCCTGGAATGCCGGATAGACCGGGAAACTGCCGTTCAAGAAAAACTTGATCTTCATAATGATACGTTGGGTACATATACATGGTCATTCACCTCTATAAGATTGAATGTAATAAGTTATGATATATGGACTCAAGGTGTTTGGGCAGGAAATGCATTTATCTCCGAATAGAGATATATCGACGAATTCTATAGTTTTATCTCCGAATTTAGAGATATATCGACGTAATCTATAGTTTTATCTCCGAATTTAGTGATATATCGACGAATTCTATAGTTTTATCTCCGAATTTAGAGATATATCGACGAAACCTATAGTTTTATCTCCGAATTTAGGGATATATCGACGTAATCTACTGTTTTATCTCCGAATATAGATATATCGACGAAACCTACTGTTTTATCTCCGATTTTAGAGATATATCGACGAATTTTACTGTTTTATCTCCGATTTTAGAGATATATCGACGTAATCTATAGTTTTACCTCCGAATTTAGTGATATATCGACGTAATCTACTGTTTTTTCTCCGAATTTAGAGATATATCGACGAAACCTATAGTTTTATCTCCGAATTTAGAGATATATCGACGTAATTTATAGTTTTATCTCCGAATTTAGGGATATATCGACGTAATTTATAGTTTTATCTCCGAATAGAGATATATCGACGAAACCTATAGTTTTATCTCCGATTTTAGAGATATATCGACGAATTTTACTGTTTTATCTCCGATTATAGAGATATATACGAAGTCAATATAGCAATCTCCATAAATAGAAGGTCGCATAGGATTCCCAATCGGCCCACGCTTCCGATAGTTTCAGGATTTCCGCTTTCGTTGGTTTTGCTTCCGTTTCCATGACCAGTTTCATGGAATTATGCAGCCCGACGTCATCGATGGGAAAGGCTGCGGGAAAACGCAAACAGCGCATCAAGACATAGTTCGCTGTCCACGGACCGATTCCCCGTATTTTGGTCAGCATTCTTTCGGCCTCTTTTACATCCTTTGCATTTAACAGCTTTTCTATAGTAAGTTCCCCTTCTGCAATCAGTTGAGCAACTCCTATTAAGTATTCACACTTCTTCACCGTCATCCTCAAATCGGCAAAATCCTCGACCGTCAATTTCGCGATCACATCAGGCTTTGGAAACAGCCAATATTGCTTTCCTTCGAATTCAACAAAATCACCAAATCCCTCCACAAGCCTCCGTTTCAAGGTATAGGCATATGTCAAGTTAATCTGCTGTCCAAGTATTCCCCAGGCAATCGCTTCAAATAAATCCGGGATGCCCATATTTCTCAAACCGAAGAATTGGCTTACCGGCTTGTGCAATAAAGGGTCATTTTGGGCCAGCTCATAAAAAGGAAGCAGGTTTGTCTCAAGATCGAACCAATGACGAACGTATTGGGAAACACCATCCTTTACCTGATTATCCATCGGTGCAGTTCGTCCTGGAAACCGAACGGTCAGTTTCGTTTCATCCATCGCACTGATTTCCACTAGGAGTGTCTCGTTTTCGACAACAAGTGCTCGATAAATTTTTTGATCAACAATATTGAACAGACATTCATTGGAGGATCTTGATAGGTATTTAAGATTTTCCGAAAAACTAAACTCCTTTGGTGCATGAATCCTCAATTCAAGCATGCCTTCATCCATTGATAATGTCCTCCTTTGTCCTATTCTCTTTATTCTAATGAAAAATGGATACGTTATCTTGCGCTTTCATTCAACTCCCTTATTTTAACATTTCGTTATCTTGCTTTTATATTATCAATATGTTTGTATATCACCCCTTTCTTGTATACTAAAAACAGAGGTGAATATGTTGAATCCAAAAAAAGCAGATTTCCCGAATGAATATTGGAGAGCTATTATAGATTGTGATGCAGCATATGATGATTATTTTTTATACGGAGTAATTACGACGGGCATCTTTTGCAGGCCCTCCTGTAAATCCAGGGTGCCTAATAAGGAAAACGTGAAGATTTTCAAAAATGCCATGATGGCTTTGGAAGAAGATTTCCGGCCTTGTAAACGATGTAAGCCGGAAGGATTGAATTTGCCGACAGAAGAATGGGTTGAACAAATTGCCGAATGGATCGACACCCATTACAGCGAACCTCTCACACTGAACATATTGGCGGATATTTCCCACGGCAGCCCCTATCATTTACAACGATCATTCAAGCGTGTGAAGGGGATATCGCCCACTGAATACATCCAAAGCCTACGCCTTGAAAAAGCAACGTGGCTGCTGGAAAAGTCCGGACAGCCGATAAATGAAATAGGCTTGGCTGTCGGGTTCTCCAGTACACCCTATTTCATGACGCTATTCAAAAGGAAAATGGGGAATACTCCTTCAGAATATCGGAAAGCTTATCTCAAAACTCAAGCTTTGGAGCGTGAAGAAAGTGAAGAATGATAAAGAACAAACCATTGATTGGGCCATATTGCATTATGATAGGTGGCAGTTATATGTGGCCAAAACGGAAAAAGGGCTTTGCTATGTAGGCTCTCCCGGTCAAACGTACGGGGAACTGGAGTCTTGGCTACAAAAACGCTTTCCAAATGCGAGACTTTTTGAAAATGAAACAGCATTGACACCCTATCTAAAAGAACTCCAAGAATATTTCGAAGGGACCAGGCAGACTTTCTCTCTTCCGACAGATGTAAAGGGCACGCCCTTTCAACAAGAAATTTGGGCAGCGCTGAATCAAATACCTTACGGAAAAACCTGTTCCTATTCCGATATTGCCCAAATCATCCAAAGACCTGCAGCTGTTCGGGCTGTCGGTACGGCCATTGGTGCCAATCCTGTTCTGATCACGGTACCATGTCATCGGGTTATCGGAAAAAACGGGAACATTACCGGTTACCGTGGAGGTACGGAGATGAAACAATATCTACTTCATTTGGAAGCGGAAATGAAAGTGTGAGTACAAACTGACCGCAAAAAAAAGCATCCGACCATACGGATGCTTTTTTGCCTTTGTTTTTTAGTACCAAATGGTCACAGCTTTATTATATGCATCACTATTAGGGATTGCATGTATCCCTTGGGCCTGTGCCTTACGCGGGTCATAATCATATACCATTGGTGTATAGCACGAGATCTGCCCTTTGTTCACAACACCATTGCCCCCAGAACTGGCACATGTATAGGCCTTACCATCAGTACTTCGGACAATCCTGGCGTCCGCTTCATGGTTGTATACGGCGGGGCGTGTCACGGTCACTTTTGCCCAGGCGGTTTTACAGACAGTGCTGAATTTCAATTCTACGTACGAATTTGAATCGATCCATTTTTTATCCTTCGTTACCGCCGAACTTGCACAACTATTATAGAATGGACTTTTTCCATCATAAGTATGTGTTTCGGCCAGAGCCTGATTTTTTCCAAACCCAAAGTCGACAAGAAACATCGACAGTGTCATCACCATGGATAAACCTATCATTTTAAGCTTTTTATTCAATTCATTCATCCTTTCTTTCCATAAAAATAGATGAAGGCTTTTCCTTTTTCATTAATACCAGCCGGTTTCACCTGCTGTATATGGCCAAAAAGCGACCGCTTTTGCTTTTCGCGGATCTAAATCATATACCATTGGTGTATAGCAAGTCGTTTGACCTTTATTTATTTCACCATTTCCTCCAGGAGATGCACAGCTGAATTGTTTATTATCAGTATTTCGAACAACCAATGCCGTTGCCTCCCCATCCATTTTAGCCGGTCTGCTAAGAGTTATCTTTGCCCAAGCCGTTTTGCATGTTGTGCTGAATTTCAACTCCAAATTGGCAGAGCCGCCGTTGGCATAAATTTTCACGGACTTCTTCGTGACTGCGCTATTCGCACAACTATTATAGTAAGGACTTTTTCCATCATAGGTGTGTGTTTCTGCTGATGCTTTGCTGGCAAAAAGATCAAGGGAGCCAAAAAGGACTAAAGAAGCTACAAAAAATGAAATGCTTAAAACCATTTTTTTCATTATTTCACTCATCCCCTTTACAAAATTTGTACACTGTTCATCTTACAATTTTGTCATATTCTTACAAGTGATAAATTCCCTAGTTCATGAAAAACTACATAAACCTCCTTTAACTTGCAGCCTGCCATCACTATTACAGTCTGGTATGTCTCGCTTTATCAACTGAATCACCACAGAGACAAAGTCAATATCCCTATGAGCAATTCAGGACAAATAAGGTAACAACTAAGGACATATGCGTATCAAACTGTGACAAAACGAGCCAATAGGCTGCGGTTCCCCGGAAAAGATACAGGTCGAAGTACTTAATCTTAAAAAAGCCCCGACAAAACTCGAATCGTTTTGTCGGGGCTTTATTTTCATTTAGCGAGGTTTTCCCTGATCAATCTAATGATGCTTTCATAATAGGAAAGATCATGCTGAACGAACTCATCCCGTCCAACAAACCGATCGATCATCATCATACGGCCTTCGTGATTCATTTCAAATCCCTTAATATTCACTTTGTCCTCCGCTCCGGTCCATAGCCCTTCGAAGTCATTCGGCGCAACCTTCACCATTCCGGAAACCTCTTCTGGCTGCAGGGTGAAATCATCGAAGCTATGTGCACTTTCATATAGAAAGACGTTTGCCTGTTCTTTGTTGATGAAATCTTCTTGGAACCAACTCGTCAAAGGAAACGTCAATGCCTATTTCTTCTTTAATCTCCCTGAAGCCGTCGTATACCGTTTCATGAGCGAGTAAATGGCCGGCAGCCGTAATATCCAATAGATTCGGATAATCTTTTTTCATCGCACAGCGATGCTGAAGATATAGATAATCCACGTCCGCTTCCCTACTGAAAACCAGCAGGCCAATGCCCCAATCTATGTACTTCCTCACGCGAAGCCACACCTGCTTGTATGCGATCGGAATCGAAAACTTTCAACAACTCAGTTTCCATGGAGCTTCACTACCAGCCCTTTTTTATAAAAAACTGCTTCACCCTTTTTCTTTTCTCCAATTCTTCGGGTTTAAATAACCTTTATATTTAGCAGCCACTTCTTTCCCGACCAAAAGCGCGCCTGCCCAAAACATGACTTCCGCAAAGACGATCGCACCTGTTATGACCCCCGCTTTAGCCGCAGTTGAAAATGGCGTAAAAGGAGCTACGACAGGAATGATCCAAGTGAGAAGGGAAATGATCAGGAATCCCATCCCTACTTTGTAAAACCTCGATTTCTTTACTTCCTTACTTTCTTTATCCAATTAAATAACCTCCGTCATGATGATTTTCATTTAATTACCCAGCCAGACATTCCACTTTCAAATATACGATTTAATATATTCTTTTTTTATACGTTCGAATGTTCATTTCGTTTCATAAATATGAGAAATAAAGAAATTCCATTTGAGAAAAGCTAAGGAAAACTAGTGCAGGTATTTGATGAGAGGTCATGATATCTATTAATGAATTGACTTTACTATTCTTAATGGATTTAATAATCTTATACAAGCTATTCTTATAATACTTGCATGCAGGAAGGAAAATCCAATGTACATTGAATTCATTGCCACAACGATAGAAGATGCCATTTTAATCGGAGAATCCGGCGCAGACCGAATCGAGCTTGTTAGTTCTTTGGCCGAGGGGGGATTAACTCCCAGCCACGCCTTGATAGAAGCTGTCGTCCATTCAGTAAAGATACCAGTCAACGTGATGGTGAGGCCTCATAGCCAGTCGTTTTGTTATACTCAAAAAGATTTGGAAATTATGAAAAAGGATATCCAAATCATTCGTTCACTCGGTGCGAACGGGGTCGTATTGGGTGTATTAAATGAAAAAAATGAAATCAATCGACCTTACCTCGAAGAATTATTGACGGAATGTGAAGGTTTGGAGATTACATTCCACCGAGCCATCGATGAAACAAACGACCCAGTCATTTCAGCTGAAACACTGGCACAATATCCAGAAATCACAACGATATTGACGTCAGGTGGGCATGGGGAATTCCCCAGCCGCATGAAAACGATTCAACAAATGAAAAGAGTCTGCGGCGACATAGCGATACTGGTTGGAAGCGGTCTAAATAAGGATAATATCCTTGCTATCCATTCCGAACTGCATACCGGTCACTATCATTTCGGTACGGCCGTTCGAAAAAACAACAGTTTCATTGAAGGAGTTACATTAGAAAAAGCTAAGGAAATCGTAAACATGCTAAAGAAATAATGTCGGAAAGGGACCGCTTCTTTGGTCCCTTTTATGATGCAGATCTCTTTTTTTGTAAATAGACCGATTCCCAAAACCAAGAAAATAATGCCGCACATAACTTCTTTGTTCCAATCGTTATAAGAAAAAGCGCCTCTAAAAACATTTCTTTAGAGTGCGGGTCTGGTTCCAATTACGACAGTGGCGTCCAGTTCTTCACACTTTACCACCCGTGGCATCACCCCGTATCTAGCAAAGATTTCTACGGTCTGCATCGCTTGCCGCTCACTGGTCTCGACTAACAAATGGGAGCCCGGTGCCAGCCAAAGTGTTGCCGAAGCCGCCACCCTTCTCTGGACATCAAGCCCGTCCGCCCCGCCATCTAATGCCACCCTCGCCTCATGCATGCGCGCTTCATGGGGTAAAAGACCGATTCCCTCAGTAGGGACGTATGGTGCGTTTGCGACCAGTACGTCAACACGTCCCCGTAAATTGGCCGGAAGCGGTTCATAGAGGTCCCCTTCGTATACCTGACCATTGACTGAAGTGACGTTACGACGCGCGCACCGCACCGCGGCTGGGTCAATGTCGACGGCGTACAACTCGATTTCTTCGAGAACATCGCCCACAGCGGAGCCAACCGCGCCCGTGCCGCAGCACAAGTCCACCACAACTGCTCCTGGCATAGCGAGTGCTGCCGCTTGGCGGACTAAAAACTCGGTCCGTCTGCGGGGTACGAAGACTCCGAGGTCAACTTCTATCCGGATACCGCAGAATTCCGCCCAGCCGATGACGTGCTCAAGGGGTAAACCCGCTATCCGTCTATCCACCATCCCGGCCAATTCGGCCGTTGTCCCTGCTGCGATGATGAGCAACCGGGCCTCTTCCTCGGCGAAAACACAACCTGCGGCCCGAAGTTTAGTGACGATGCTTGTATAAATGGCATCTCCATTAAAAACAGCCACTTTACTTCCATCAACATCATTGATTTTCCCGAGGTTAAAGGCGGCATTCCTAAACTCCATAAGTTTCCCCCTATTCTCTATAAATCGGAATATTATAAATATTACCATAACTATAGTATACAGCTTCTTAAACTGACTGTCGCTTTAGCTATAAAATAAGAAGGTTGCCGGAGCAACCTTCCATCTAATCTGGGGATTCAATTTTTGTTAGCGTCAGCAAAATGCCCCATCGCATCACACATGAATTTTGCTAAACCATCACCGTATTTGTCGATATTTTTGGTGAAGCGTTGATCATCCACGTACATTTGACCTAATCCTTTGAAAGCATCCAGTGAGTATGTGCCGAAGTTATTGTTCAAACAATCATACCATTCTTTAATTAGCTCTTGTGCCTCCTCCGACTTGGGAGAGTCTTTTCGGATTGAAGCAAGTTTTATATAGATATCCGATACAATTTTCTGTGCATCCTTGGACATGCCCGCCACTTTAGCCTTCGATTCATCGACAGCTTTATCCCCCCAAAGCTTGCGGGCTTCTTCTTCATAAGGATTCTGACTGAAGTCAAATCCTTCAAATTTTTCTTTATTCGTCATTTGAATTTCCCCTTTCATATGCTTAATCGATTTTTCGACCGTCTCAATTAATTTATCGAGCTGACTGCGTTTCTCCAGTAACATTTTTTGATGTTGCTTTAACGCATCTTGTTTATCAAACGAAGAGCTGCTTATCATTTGCTTTATTTCCTTTAACGGCATGCCAAGTTCCCTGAAAAACAGGATTTGCTGCAACATCTCAAGATTATCATTCGAATAAAGGCGATAACCTGAATCTGTTATTTCCTCTGGAGATAATAACCCGATTTCATCATAATAATGCAGTGTCCGCACACTAATGCCAACTAAATCGGCTAGCTCTTTCACTTTCATTGCCACTGCTTCTTACCTCCTTTCGATATCATTTACTTTAAGGTATTACGCAACGTCAGAGTCAAATGGAAAAATGAAAGTTTTCCGCCCAATTATAAAAGACGATCCTTCCTAATGAAGAATCGCATGTTAGTATAGAGTTCACTTTTTGTAAAAGCTTAGGATTAAAGCTAAATCTATGTATTAAATTTCCCCATTACTCGTGAATTTGACGCCTTAACTCGTGAATGTGTGCTTTTTACTCGTGAGTCTGACGCTTTTACTCGTGAATTTGCGCCTTTTATTCGTGAATTAAACCATTTTCATTCATGAGGCGTATACGCTGCATGAAAGTTAGCTTCCGATCTTGGCTTTACTTCTACCTCCAATGATCGGGAATGTTTAATGTGAGCGGTAATTTTGTCTTCGTATCGCCTTTAGCCGAGTTAATCTGTGCTTGTGTGATGAAGAAACTCCCGGTGAGATCGGCACCGCTTAAATCAGCGTCCCTAAAGTCTGCACCGATAAGATCCGTCACTCTCATGTCAGCTTCTCTGAGGTCGGATGCGATAAGTAAAGCTCCTCTTAAGTTCGCTCCCCTAAGGTCAGCACCTCTCAACTTTGCACCGATAAGGTCACTTCCCCTCCCTATTTTGTTCTGTTTTTTCTGATTTTTATTTTTATTAAATGATACCTTTGCACGTACGAGTTCACTTGTGCGCAGAAGTAAATCATTAACGATCGCTCTATGAGCTGGTACATTCAGGTCCATGATGGACTTTGGACTTTGCTTAGTGAGATATTCCGTTTCTTCAAAAGCAGCCTGCAAATCTTGATAAAGAGGTTTCGCATCTTCTAAATTCAGTGCTTCATTTAAGTAACAAAGCATTTCATGAAGTTGTTGCATAATAGGAAACACATCGAACATTTCCTTTGCTGACGCTGGGTTGTCTCTCCAATCGTTTCCATCATATGTGAGTTGAGATACCTTTTGACCGGCACCGAAGCATTCATATACCGTGCAGCCCCTAAATCCCTTTGCTCTGAGATTTTCATGGATGCCGCAACGATAATCCGATTGCAGGTTTGAACATGGTGTACCTCCATTTTTATCAAATGCAAAATCAGCAGATTTTGCATAAGGCAAAGCTACACAGCACAAACCAAAACAATTCTCACAGTCTGCACGTAAATGATTAAGAATACTATCGTTATTCGTTAATTGATTAAACAATACTTACACTTCCTTCTATTAAATAAAACCAATCGTTTCATACTAGTAGATTTTTTTGTTTTCTTCTATAGAATTTAGTTCTTCCCATTCTTCAATTGAAAGTTTTTCAGTCATATGCTTATATGCATCAGGGACTTCTACCGAACACATGAGTTCGAGACTATTTCCATCCGGGTCATTGAAATAGACGGAAGCGTTTCCTTGGTTCGGCCGAACAAAAGGTTCAATCGATGTTCTTTTTCCAAAAGGGACCACTTCAATTTTTAGGGATTGGAGCCAAGTTAATGCATTTTTCATATTTTCATAAGATACCCGAAATGCGATATGCCTTATTGAAGGGTGGTATGGAGTTTGATATTCTTTCCCTTCCCATAATCCGACCCAGCTTTTGTTTTCTTCTATCCAAAAGAAGGCAGTATCTTCATCCCTCCAAGCTAGTTTCAAGCCTATTTTCTTATAAAAACCCATAGAGATGGCCAGGTTCTTGACGGGTAGATGGGCTTCATATAAACCTTCTATCATATTATATTATCCTTTCTCCTTTTAAGTAATGAAATCTTTTGCCGCGAAAATATCTCGAGATTATTTCTTCATCTCTTAAATCCTTTTCACTTTATGCGGTCTATTAATAGAAGAAAATGGATTTAAAGGTTCCTACTATAATGGTAGAACATTAGCTTTTGACCCGAATCCGCACTAATTTCCTCATTAATCGAAATCTGTTCAAAACCGTTTTTCACTAAAACCTTTTGGGAGGCAATATTGTCGCTTGTCGTTTTGGCTTGTATTTGAGTCACATTCAATTCCGGCGCCAGATTAACCAAAAGCCTTAAAGCTTCATTCGCTATCCCCTTTTGCGTAAACCTTTCACCGATTCTGTAACCGACATGAGCCGTACCATTAATGGGATCGATATCCACAAGGTTAATCCTGCCGACGATTATGCCTGAACCATCCTTAATTAAATAAAAAGAGGAGATGGCATCTTCTTGTTCTTTTAATAATTCCTTATGCCTGATCTCAAACGTTCCAAAACTATAATAATCATCTCCCCGGCCTGGCACCGTTTGCTCGAAAAACCTTCTATTATTGCATTCAAATGCAAATAACGCTTGTGCATCCTGTTCATTTAGCATGTGAATGTATATATCCATCATTCCTTCATCCTCTCAAAAAATGCTAAGCATATGCGACCTGATATATCATTCAAGAAAACCAAGGGATTATCCTCCCTGTTAAATGTATATAATGGAAGATTTTCACCTAGTTTGTTCCAGCCTCCTCTTTATTGTTCCCTCTAACCCAGTTCGTGAATAGAGATATATACATGAATTACTTGAAAAGTCAAAAATAAATTATTTTCTTCTGGTAAAAAATCAACGGATGATGTATCATAGTCTTCAGATATTTATTATTCTTATTTGGTTAATCGGAATTAGGAGGAATATATATGATTGGTTATGTGTTTTTAAATCTTGCCATAATGCTCGTTCTTTTAGGCGTTTTATTTTACATGAATAAGAAGCATGTTTCCTTTACAAAAAGGGTCTTTACTGGACTTGGTTTAGGGATCGTATTCGGACTTCTTTTGCAGTATTTCTATGAACCTCAGTCAGAAGCGATCGTTAAATCGGTCGATTGGTTTAACATTGTAGGTTCCGGCTATGTCAAGTTCCTGCAAATGATCGTCATGCCGCTTGTCTTCATTTCGATCTTATCAGCATTCACAAGATTGAAACTGACTAGCAATATTGGAAAGATCAGTGTCCTGATCATCGGAATCCTGCTTGGAACGACTGCGATTGCAGCAGCTGTCGGGATCACCTCGGCAACTGTATTCAATTTGGAAGCCGTTCAAATTGAGCAAGGGGAAGCGGAGTTAAGCCGCGGGGATCAAATATCGGAAACATACGGTACGATTCAGGATAAAACGATGCCGCAGCAAATCCTTGAATTGATTCCATCCAACCCGTTCCTTGATTTAACGGGAGCACGTCCGACATCAACGATTTCCGTTGTAATTTTTGCTGCATTTCTTGGGATTGCCTATTTAGGAGTCAAACGGAAGCAGCCTGAACATGCTGAATTTTTTGCTAAAATAGTAGATACATTGCACAGCATCATCATGCGTGTCGTAACATTGATCCTTCGTTTAACACCTTACGGGATCTTGGCGATCATGACGAAGACGGTAGCTACGAGTGATTTGGATGCCATCCTGAAATTGGGGAAATTCGTGGGAGCCTCTTATGTCGCCCTGATTGTCATGTTCCTCATCCATTTGCTATTGCTGATGCTTGCAGGATTGAACCCAATCGTATATTTAAGAAAGGCGTTCCCGGTATTATCGTTTGCCTTCACTTCAAGAACAAGTGCAGGAGCTCTTCCATTGAACATTCAAACACAGAAACAACTAGGGGTGTCGGAAGGTATTGCCAACTTTGCCGGATCCTTCGGCTTGTCAATCGGTCAAAACGGCTGTGCCGGAATCTATCCGGCCATGTTAGCGGTCATGATTGCTCCAACGGTTGGAATCAACCCACTGGAGCCTTCATTTATCGCCATGTTGATTGCCATCGTGGCCATTAGCTCTTTCGGGGTTGCAGGTGTAGGCGGAGGAGCAACATTTGCTGCCATCCTGGTATTATCCGCAATGAACTTGCCAATCGCCTTGGCCGGATTGTTGATTTCAATCGAGCCATTGATCGATATGGGAAGAACGGCTGTGAATGTCAGCGGAAGCATGACTTCCGGTATTCTTACTAGTAAAATAACAGGCGACCTGGATAAGGAACAGTTCAGCGAAGAATCGTCTTTGAAAATTGAAGCTGAAATGTAAAAGAAAAAAGCATCGGACTTCCTGTATGGGAGGTTCGATGCTTTTTTTTTATGTCGGTATCAAATTTATGTTAGCAGACACTCCCCAAACGGGGTATTGATCTCCATGCTTCATTTTAAGCACCGATGTAATTCATTTTAAATAAGTACATGCCAGATATTTTCTTGTTTCTTATATCTTCCCTTTATTTCTCCAACATCATCAATTGTAAGCGAATCAATGTTTTCAATGGGTGCTTTCCCTAATATCAGGTGTAATTTATTTATGTTTTTAATTCCATTGCCAACATGGGCAATAACAGGTTGTTGAATAAGAAAATCTTGGTTGTTCATTCTTACATTTATAAAGCTCTTATGTAAAAGTTTATCTTCTAATGGGATGATATTCATCGGGTCAAAGGATTCAGCAGTTATTTCCCCTTCAATATATAGATGAATTCCTGCTTGTTCATTAAACTCTTCAAATGCTTTTATTCTCTTTTCTATGGCAAAATTAACGACTTCCTCTGTTTCAGAACTTATCTTCACATCAGCTATTGAATCTTCCATATAGTCACCGGTATGCTGTTTTAATATGTCATATAATGTTTCTTCTCTATCAAAAAAACTTTCCATCCAGCCTGGTGAAAGCTCCTCAAGTAACAAACACATAAACAAACCGGAACTATAACAACTACTTCTAATACTAGAAGTAGATTCATATTTGTTTATTAGTTGTTGTGCATACTTTTTTAAAACTGAATGGTAATCAAGCGGGCCTTTTTCGGAGTAAGCCCTTAATTCGACATACCACGCAGGTCCCTCAATGGTTTCAATCAATTTTTCATATGTTAGGTACTCTTCAACCTTAGCTGCTCTTTTTTCCCTTAGTGCAATGAAAGCATTAAGGCATTGTTTCTTCTTAATTATGTTATTTTCCAACAACGCATGATAAAGATTTGTTCTTTCCTGATTTCGCAATTCCACATTTTCTTTTGACAACGGATATGTGATTCCCATCATTTCATCAGGAAACCGTTTTTCATCTTTAATATACTGATAGCCGTGAAATAATTCGTGAACCACTATTGAATACAAATCTTCATAATCCTCATACGAATCCATATTAACAATTGCAGTGGGATATTCTTCATACAAAATAATTGTGTCGCCAGTAAAATGTACATCCCACTTTAAAGTATGATATGCACAATGTGGATTGTTACTGAATTTGGGATGATTGAATAGATAAACATTTCTCTTATCATATAATGCATAAGCAACAAGTTCAAAACCCGACCAATAATTTTCCAACTTCGCTTTAACCAAGTCTTCAGCAATTCGATTAAGATGATGTGGCATTCTTTTCCTCCCGCCATTGTTTCAATTCGACTAAAAAAATAATATCATATATAATTTAACATAAATATCCAAATTTTTAATACACAAAAAACCACTGTAACTTATCAGCTCATGGGAGCTAATATTCTTACAGTGGCTTAACTGTGATTCATTTTTTAATTTGCCTTGCTGCGTAATGATTGGCCTGATAAGCCGATAGGGCTTGGAACATATACTGGACAGCTGCATATACCCCACATGCAAGAAGTATCCCTGCTAGTACATCCAATACAGCATGCTGTTTCGTAAATAGTGTGGAAAGGATAATCAGAGTTCCGAATGCAGTGACACTCGCATACTCCCATTTGTGCTGTTCTTTCCGCTTATGGGCGACGATCATCATGATGAATGTAGTCAGTACATGAATGCTGGGAAGACAGTTGACAGGTTGATCATGACTATAGACGATTCTCATTAAATGGGCAAAGATATCGTTGCCCACCACTTCTGGACGCGGGACTGTCGATTGCCAAAGGCAATATACAAGAAAACAGAGTAGTTTCCCCGATACCAAACTGCCTAATCCTACGAAATAGTGCTTTCGGTCAACAAAACAGTAGTAAATCAGCAATCCATAAATATACGGATACCAAAGTAAATAAGGAACGACAAATTCTTTAATAAAGGGAATCTCCCTATCTATTATAGTCGTAACATCGACAGCATGACCTGAAGATTGATTGATGATTGAATAGATGGAACTAGTAATCACCAAAAGTAATAAATAATATAACGGGTGAAAGGATAGTATGGAATTGTTTTTCATAGCTCGCTCCGGCTTTCAATATATTGGTTTTTTTCCAAAGATTATTATACAACATTTTTCACTAGATTAACTCTTTAATTGCTAAAGTTAATGATTCCCATGAACTAGTAAAATGGATATCTCTTACTTTTCACCAGACCAAGAATACATAACGAAAGCCATGGCATGCTACCATGGCTTGAAACTGAAACTTCTATGCGAGAAGGCAAAAGCGATATCCACGCTTTCTCTAGATTTTGTTATGGCGTTTTTTCCATACAAACGTCAATGATATGAAGATGTAGATGCAAAGTGTAATGATCGTAACGATTATGGATGTCGTGAAAATGATTCCGATCAGGATCGTTATTAAAGCGATGATCGCAGCCCAAGTCGTATACGGGAACCATTTTACCGAATAGGCACTTGTTTTTTGGGACTGTTGTTTACGTGATTTCAAATGGGCGAAAGCTATGATCAACCAGATGAATAATACGGTATATCCCAGCGAACCCATTAGGAAATCGAAGGTCTTGCTTCCAGCAAATAAGGAAATCAGTACACCGCCATATAAAGCGGAAGTACACATTAATATTGCGGGAACAGGTACTTTCTTCTTGGATAAACGGGAAAAGATTTTCGGAATGCGACCATCAACGGCTTGTGTATACAGAACGCGGGATGAACCATACAACCCGGAGTTCATCGATGAAATGATCGCTAATAGAACAACGGCGTTCATAATATGGTCGGCACCAGGAATCCCAATCATTTGAAAGACCATTACAAACGGACTTTCCTGCACCCCGTTTACTTCGTTCCAAGGAATTAAGCTAACGATGATGAAAAAAGGAATGATATAGAAAGAAATGATCCTGATCAATGTACTGCGAACGGCTTTTGGAACCACTTTTTCAGGATTTTTCGTTTCAGCTAATGTGACCCCGATGATTTCCGTACCGCCATATGAATAGATTACCACCAGCATCGCCGTGATCAAACCTGTCGATCCATTCGGAAAGAAACCGCCATGCTCAGTCAAGTTAGAAAAACCGACGGCTGTATGATCACCAAAAGTAACGAGCAGCAACAATAATCCAGCCATGATGAACACAATGATGACGGTTATTTTAATTAAAGCAAGCCAGTACTCCGTTTCAGCAAAAACCTTAACCGACAGCAAGTTAACCGCAGTAACTAAAACCGAAACAGCTAATGCCAGTATCCAGATTGGATATCCCGGCAGCCAATATTGAAGGAAAATCGCCGCAACCACTGATTCGGCCGCGATATTCAATACCCACATTTTCCAATAGATCCAATCCAGGAAATAGGCAGGATACTTTCCTAAAATCGATTGGACCAAATCCCTGAATGTTCGTGCACCGCTATTGCGGACCGCCATTTCAGCTAAACCTTGCATGATGAATAATAGGATGATGCCCCCTATCAAGTACGCAATGATTACGGAAGGGCCTGCCATATCAATGGCTGAACTGCTTCCTTTAAATAAACCTGCCCCGATGGCACCGCCTAATGCCATCATCGTAATATGCCTTGAAGTCATTGTCCTCTGTAAATTCCGTTTGTCCGTCTCCATATCCTTACCTCCCAAAAATCAAAAAAAGCATATCGTCTCTTCCTTCATAATCAAATGAAGAAAGAGACGATATGCCTTAAGCTTACCGCGGTACCACTCTTATTGGCTCTTTTCTAGAACCCTGCTTTAAAAACCTTGTAACGAAGGTCAATCGTTAAAACAAAAGAATGGATAATTCCTATCTTTCGCTTTACCACTCCCAGGCAAGTTCAAAGTATCATTGGACTGCGTTGCACCAACCCGCAGCTCTCTTTACCGAATAATGTGCTTTTACTACTCCTGATCATTGCGTTTCAAAAATTAAATTATATCTGAATATTTTTAATAATATCCAATACTATACGGACTCAAAGTAAATTTGTCAATAACTTTCTTAGGATAATATTTTAAAAGAAACAAATCATCGGAAAACGTGTTGAGCCAGCCATATGTAATCCGTAAAATACTATTTAGAATAAAATTGATGCAAGTACTTTACCCATATCTGTAATTAAGTTCAATAAGAAATGAATCATACGGTCTCCTTCCCCATCAAAGCAAAACCGTTGCTTTTTCATCATTAACCCCCGCTGGAATAACCAACAATTAACACAAGCCCAGGCTCTCCTTAACTTTTAAAACTAAATCCCTAACCATGATGCAGCCACCATCAGGACACCAACGACAATCACTATAACCGGTCCTACAACAATTAATCCAAATAGCAATGAGACTACTGCATCCATGAAGGTTCGAAAGAGTCCTGCTTTTTCCTTTTTATTCGCTTGCTCCGTTAATAAGTCTTCAAGATGACCGACCTTTTGCTTCAGTTCCTGCAACTCCTGAATTACTTTTGTGTCTTGATCCATTAAATATCACCCTCTCCAATTAACAATAAGTGTTAATTCTATCATTAACATCCATTTTTAAAAAGTGAAATTTAACCTCGAAACCAACTCTATCATTCTATTTTCATCCATAAAAATTAAAACTATTTTTTCAAATTCTGTCATAAATGATACAATAACAAGGTTGAAATCAATCTATAGAACACGTGAGGTATCATATTTTTTATGAAAGCAATACGATTATTAAAGGGTTTTAACTTTTTATATTTTGGACTGCTTGCCATTTTCATTCCGTTTCTCCCAGTCTATCTGGCTGATCAAGGTTTGCGTCCAGCCCAAATCGGGTTCATCATCGGTACAGGAGGTTTTGTCACCCTCATCACCCAGCCTTTATGGGGAATGATCAGCGACAAAACAAGGACGATACGAAAAGTTCTGTTGTTACTCATCTTTTTCTCGAGCGTAATCGGTTATTTCCTCTATGATTCAAGCAGTTATCTTCAACTCATCCTGTTTGCCATGCTGCTATATTTCTTTCTGATGCCGATCGATCCCCTGACGGAAAGCCTTAACTTTACGATGGCAGAGAAATCCGGGATCAGTTATGGTTCCATTCGGACATATGGTGCATTGGGTTATGCGGTCATATCGCTGATCACCGGCTATGTTATGTCATATTTCGGAGCGAACAGCCTGGCCTTTCTTTTTGCGGGCATAGGATTGATCAGTTTCATTATCAGCTGGATGATGCCTGATGCACCCGTTTCGGGAAAACCAGTCACCTTAAGCAGCCTGAAGCATTTTTTCAGCAATAAAGAGACGCTTCTCTTTCTGTTATTAGTCTTTATCTGTGCTGTTCCAGCAAGGATGAACGATACTTTCCTCGGAGTGTATATCCGGGAACTTGGAGGAAGTGCCAAGCTTGTAGGCTTGACCTGGTTCTTAGCGGCTGGAAGTGAAATCATTGTGTTCGCACTAAGCTTTTGGTGGCTTCGCAAGGGTAAGGAAATCATCATCATTTCGTTTGCAGCAGCGTTTTTCTTTATCCGTTATTTCATCTCTGCGTGGATTACCGATCCACAACTATTAGCTTATTTGCAAGTCATGCAGATATTGACTTTCCCGATTTTCTACTCGGCGGCCATCCAATATCTGTATCGGATCGTTCCGGTGGAATGGCGTGCCACAGGCCAGACCGTACTGGCGCTGCTATTCTTCGGGGTTTCGGGAATCATTGCTTCTTATATAGGCGGAGCCATATATGGGGCTTACGGCGGCAAGACCCTTTACCTGTTCATCTCCTCCATCTCCTTTATAGGAATGGTATTTGCCCTGGTTCTTTATCGGATTTACGGCAAGAAGCTCGATACCGCAGAGGAAGCCGTATAATCAAAAAAATCGTATAAAAAAGAGCATGTTTTGATCAAAACATGCTCTTTTTGCATTCCGTTAGCGAAATAAAGGGGCAACCGTTAACATTAGCACAGAGAAGCAAAGCAGTATAGTAGTTGTCCTGTTTGAGAGTTTTACTTGTCCACCATTTTTATAGAACCCTGAAAATTGAAGCCAGTTTTTATAGAGTACATAAAGTAATGGGAAAATTGCCATACCAACAATCCATCCGCCTGCGGTATTCTCTACGGTTATACCAAAAATCGCATAGATTGAATTAATGATGAACCCCATTATCATTCCAATAACGAAAATAATGGTGATTATACGGAATAATTCTAAGATAACTCTTAACATCATTTCACCTGCCTTTTTCCCGTTATCCATAAAAAAAAGGCTGCAATCAGCAACCTTGAATGAACTTTACAGGATGGGATATTTACCTAAATATAGCAAACTTTCCTCTATTGGTAAATAGACGCTCTTTACTGCTCTTCTTGAACGAGCGAATGTTTAAATGCGTAAATCACTGCTTGCGTGCGGTCCTGTACGGCAAGCTTACTTAATATATTACTGACATGCACTTTGGCTGTTTTCAGGGCTATGTATAGTTCATCCGCAATTTCCTGATTCGTTTTCCCTTGTGTCATCAGCAGCAAAATTTCCATTTCTCGGTTTGTCAATTGATCATGAAGCTGGGTAATCTTTGGGCGACGTAACTTCTCCATCATTTTTCCCGTCACTTCAGGTTCAAGTACGCTTTGTCCCTGGAAAGTGGAACGGACGGCTCTCGCAATCTCGCTGGCCTTTGATGTTTTCAACATATAGCTCGTCGCTCCGGCTTCCAATGCCGGGTACACTTTTTCATCATCCAGGAAGCTTGTCACAATGATGATCTTTGCTTCAGGCCATTTTTCGATAATTCGTTTCGTCGCTTCTATGCCGTCCATTTCCGGCATCACCAAATCCATCAAAATGATATCCGGACGTAATTCCAATGCCAGTTCGACAGCTTTCAAGCCATTGTCCGCTTCCCCGATCACTTCGATATCCGGCTGTGCAGATAAATAAGCCGATACCCCTATCCTTACCATTTCATGGTCATCGACAAATAATACTTTAATCATCATGATCACCTCCAGCATTTAATAATGGGATTTTCACTTCAAGTTTCGTTCCTTTATTCGGAACGCTTACAAGTTGCATCGTCCCGCCTAATTCAACAGCCCGTTCATGCATGTTTTGCAGACCATATGATCCCGTTTTTGACTCCTCGACGTTAAAACCGATGCCGTCATCCGTTATCCGTAAAATGATCAGCCCATCACGAACGATCAATAGCACTTCAAGCGAGCTCGCTTTTGCATGTCTCAGTGTATTGGAAATCGATTCTTGTAAAATCCGAAACAGATGGTCCTCAATCCCCTTATCCAGAGTGACGGGCTCCATCTTCCAATTTATATCCATCGTCACTTTTTGGGCCAATTCCAAAAGAAGCTCCTTCATTCCTTCATGTAAAGATTTTCCCTTTAATGCAACAGGCCTCAAGTGAAGCAATAACGCCCTCATCTCAAGCTGGGATTGATGGATCATTTCTTCCACTACCTTGAATTGTTTCATTTCCGTTTTTTCCATATCGGATTGTGACTCAGTGATGGCCGACATGAACATCGAAGCGGCAAACAATTGCTGGCTCACTGAATCATGCAGTTCCCGCGCCAAACGGTTTCGTTCCTGGGAAACGATTTCCTGAATCTGTTTCTCCTGATCAATGGCCTTTTCATTCGCCATTTTTTGTGATAATTTTGTCTGTTCATTGATTTGCTTATGGATTAGATGCATCCTTTCCACCATTTTAGCCATCTCTTGGACCGGATACGTCTCCTGTTGCGAAGGTAAGCGGCCCTGTTCAAGTAAGTACAGCCCTTCATCCACCCTTTCCAGCTGCCTCTTCCAAAACATTCCCGAAACGACTCCATAAATCAGCCCTACCGTCATGACCAGACTTGGCAGGAATATGACGAAGGGTAAGCCCATGACAACTTTCTCCCACAATAAGCTCCAGTCGGATAAAGGAAAGATGAAGAAAACCGCCGCCGGCAAGGCAAGGGAAAGAACGAAAGCAACACCAAGGGCAGTCAATATCTGCCGTGTCAGTATACTCATATCCGCTTCACCTCTAAATCCCCAACTAAGATTGAAGTGATGATATGAACCTTTTGATCCGTTTCATTGAACCCTTCCGTTTGGTAGGAATAAATTTGATTAAAGACCCTGGATTCAGGCTTATTTTCAAAAATCCTCGCTCTGCCTGCAATGACAGAATGATGGACCCTGATTTCGATGCCATATGGTACGAGAACAGTGATATTGCCAATGATATTCCTGATGGAAATGACAGCGTCGCCTTTCGGTAAAATCGTTTTGCTTAAATCGATAACCGTATCACCGACCCCGCCCTGAACATTCACGGAATTCCATTCATATACTTGCTCGGCCGTCTGTTGATGACCGAAAAACTTATTTTTAAAAAGGTAATCGGTTTTCAGCAATTGTTCCTTATTGATCTTTTCTTCGTCCGAATCATCATTTATTAAAATGGGACTGACCCAATCAGGATTCTTTTTGGACTGATAATATAAAAACAAAAGATAAATGAGGATCGCCATTAGGAAAAATTTAAAGACGAACATATTCAAGACATTGATGATAAGCGAAATCAACCCTATAAAAAATAGGATTTTCCCGATTGTCCGTTTTGTGAATTTCCTGCCTAAATAGATGCATCCTATTGAAAAAGCGAAGGAAAAAAGGAGACCTCCACCCTTAAATGCAATCTCTAAAAAAATCAGGACGACTCCGATGAGAAGTATCCATCCCATATAGTCCGTCTTCATCTTGTTCAACATCGGTTCGCCTCCCCTTTATATGATCACGATATTCTTAAAAGGCACAGGAACCCGTGCCTTTTAAGAATACCATGAAATTATCATGTTCTGACAGCCCGTTTTCCCCCGCCCTCCATTCCAAAAGGTCAGGGGATAACAGCGATGCCTTAAAAAAACTTTACGCTTCTTTCTGTTCCAATTCTTTTTCAAGCTGGACAATCCTGGCATCGATCGTATGCCGATTATAATCAGTATGGACCTGGTGCTCGATGCGATCGATATAATGCTCCATTTCTTCAAACATCGCTACCGGTTTGGCTTCGGATCTGCCCCCATCCAAAACCCGATTGATCCGGTTGTTTGCCCGGGCAATATTTTCCCTGCCCATCAGCTCCAGACGCTTTAGATGCATATCCTTCAGCTTATGCTTCATTTCTTCATATTTCCGCTCCAGTTCAGCCAACTGAACCTCTGCACTTTTATGCGCCTCCTTCAAACTTAGCGCTCGCTCTTCATAGTGCAGGCTTTCCTTTACAGCAAACTCCATTAAATCCGTTTCTCCCGACTGCTTGGCAATCTCAGCCTGATGCTTACGTTTTTCAGCCAGATTTTGCGCTTGATTATATTCACGCGTAAACTCTTCTTTCAAAAGATATTGACGTTCAAGCAGCTTACCGACCTTTTCCGCCTCCTGCTCACATTGACGCAAATATTGATTTAACATTCCAATTGGATTTTTTTGCTCCTTTTTATCCAACAAGTCGTGAAAATCCGCTGAAATCGTTTGTTTCATTCTTGAAAATAAATTACCCATTCCAATTACATCCCTTCTATTAGTTCTTATTCAACTCTTTCCACTCTCTTTCAAAATTTGAGAATGGGTCATTTTCTTTCGATGATGCACTTTCATCATTTTCATTCCATTTTTTATAGACTAAGTAAAGAACATAAGCTGCCACCAATCCCAATATTGCCGGGATATGGGAAATAGAAATGATCAGCACGATAATGGAGACGGACCCCCATGCAATCTTGGCCCCTGTCGATTCGGACTTCATGAACTGCTTGAATCCAAAGTATAGGATCGCCAAGCAAATCGCCAGGCTGATCAATGGACCAACATTCGCCAGTAAAAAAAATAAGGCGATCAGTCCTACAATAAATAAACCAAATTTCTTCATTGTTTTCGTCCTCCTTTCCTTGTTTATATCTTATCTACTTTTACAACATCGTATAATGAGCCTTAGCTATATTTTCTAGTAAGACTTAAGGCGTAGACGCTGTAAGTCCCACGCTAATGAGGGCGTTTTGATCATGTGTTTGAGTGCTTTACTCGTGAGTTTGGTCGGTTTACTCGTGAATTCCGCCGGTTTACTCGTGAATTTGGCGTTTACTCGTGAATTCTGCCGGTTTACTCGTGAGTTTGGGTGGTTTACTCGTGAATTCTGCGCCTTTACTCGTGAGTTTGGTCGG
>NZ_VHIK01000030.1:0-34764 GCF_006680105.1 Bacillus sp. B4EP4a | reverse complement strand
CAACGCTTTTTAAAAAATGAAATACCTTCTTATTATCTAGTTTTGAAGGAACAACGTTCCTTTCATGTTTGGTGGCGATAGCGAAGAGGTCACACCCGTTCCCATTCCGAACACGGCAGTTAAGCTCTTCAGCGCCGATGGTAGTTGGGGGTTTCCCCCTGTGAGAGTAGGACGCCGCCAAGCCATTTAAAAAGATCAGCCACTCTGGCTGGTCTTTTTTTGAGGTTGATATTCCTTCAGTATCTTTTTATTTAAACCGGTTAAAAAAGTAGTGACTCAAAAGGACCATAAAGAAAGTAATATTCCGTATAAATGGTAGGACATACTATAAATGCATCTGAATTTCTACAGCTATCTGTATTATCCATATCTGTTTCAGACAAAGGGACAGAATTCTTCGTTTCTGTAGGGATATATGTTAAACTTAACGTAGTTCTGAAACTGTCATTGGGGGAATAGCCGATGGATACCTCTGCTAAAGATGAAATGATTTTTTCGTTTGCTGAATGGTTGAGAGACCAAGGCAAATCAGCTAATACGATCAAAACGTATACTGGTGTCCTTTCACAGTTTTGTGACCAGACACAAAAGATATTGATGGAGATTCATTCTGAAGATGTTCAGGGTTATCTTGATTATTTAGAAAATTGCAAGAAAAGCCCAGGGACAATCGAAAAACACTATATCGCCCTAAATGTCTTCTTTAAATTTTTAGGCAAACCGCAAGTAATGCTTTCTGTGGAACGTAAGGTTAAGGAGCACAAGCTTGAGGTACCTGAAACTTTAAGCGTCAATGAGCAGCAGATCCTGTTAAGGGATATAGAAGCAGAAGGAAATCTAAGGAACATTGCCATCGTCTACCTTTTGTTACATACTGGAATTCGTGTTTCTGAATTATGTGACTTAAATGGCCGTGACGTCATTATGGAAACAGAGCGAAATTATATACTTGTCAGGAACGCAAAAGGTGAAATCGATAGATCCGTTCCCCTTACACTATCGGCTATACAACATGTAAAAAATTATCTTCATTCTTTAAAAGAAAAAGCCGATCCGTTATTCATCTCAAGCTATAATCAAAGGATCACTCCGAGGTCAGTTCAATATATATTAAAAAAATACAATGTGCATCCACATAAACTGCGACATACCTTTTGCCAAAGGTTAGTGGATAATGGAATAGATATACAAACGATATCAAAGCTTGCCGGTCATAGAGATTTAAACGTAACGAAGCGTTATCTAAAAGAAGAATCGCTGGATCTGGCAAATGCGATAGATCAAACTTTCACCAAACACTAAGCTATAGAAATTAAAAGGGAAAGCAGGTTCTTTCCCTTTTTTTGTTTAAATAAAGTTTTAAAACAAACAAATTTCCTTGGAAATGACGAATAGGACGTTTTGTCTTATGAGACGGGGAATGTTAAAAGAAGAAGGAATATAGTTCGGTCAAAAGGGGCCGGAAGTATGAAGGGCTAATATGTTAAGAGCATATTGATCAATTGTTGAATCAAGAAAGAGTGGATTCCTAATATAAGGAATCCACTCTTTCTTTTTCTTTGTTACTTAACTGTTTTTTTCTTCTTTTTACCTATTTTCATTATAACTTCATATACTACCGGCACTATTACAAGTGTTAGCAATGTAGAACTCACAAGTCCGCCGATAACGGTAATTCCCAAACCTTGTGATATTAATCCACTGCCTTCCGCACCGATTGCCAGAGGTATTAAAGCGCCGATTGTGGCAAGGGCAGTCATCAGGATTGGACGCAGGCGGGTGGATCCTGCCTCGAGTAAAGCTTCCCTGGTAGATAGCCCGGATTCTTCATTCTTGATAACACGGTCCACTAATACGATGGCATTGGTTACAACGATACCAATAAGCATTAGGACACCCATCATTGCTGAAACGCTGATGGTCTCACCTGCAACGAATAGCCCTGCCAATGCCCCGATTACCGTAAATGGTAAGGAGAAGAGAATGGCTATAGGTGCTAAACCACCATGGAAAGTAACGACTAGGACAAAGTATACGATAGCAACGGCCGCTAACATAGCGATACCAAGTTGAGTGAATGATTCTTGGATATCTTCCGTCACTCCGCCATAGTCTATAGAGACGCTTGCGGGAAGGTCTAATTTATCAACTTCCTTTTGTACCTCAGCTGTTACTGCTGCCACATCATCCGTTTTGATTGTTGCAGACACGTCGGCATAGATTTTTCCATCGCGGCGGCTGATTGTATCGGAAGCTTTGCCTTCTTCGATTTTCACAAGCTCTTTCAATGGGATTTCCATCCCCATTGGAGAAGAAATTTTCGTATTCTCAAGATCTTTTTTGTCTTCAAAAGTCGTTTCTTCTGTCTCGACATATACTTTGACTTCTTCTCCATCTTTCTTAATCGTAGTTATAGCATCATCTTTATTCGTATTGGCAATGGACATACCAATTTGTGCAGCTGTCAGTCCAAGGTCGCTTAGCTTTTCCTGGTCTGCAACTAGCGTATATTGCTCATAAGCATCGGAAAGACTTGTATCAACATCTTTTAAATCTTTATTTTTCTTCATGATATTTTGAATATCATCAATTACCGGTTCAATGTCTTTTTGTGTATTTCCGTAAACAAATAGAGTGGTTTCGTTGCTTGATGTTGACGTGAATTCTTGTTGTTTCCAAGTTCCAGGTGAATCAAGTTCAGTTAAATCCTTTATGACGGTTTCTTTTTTGTCCCCGAAATTTTCGGTGTCTTTATCATAGAGTACATAGAAGAGAGCCGAGTTACTCGAGCCGCCCATCATGCCACCCATCATGCTTTCACCAAGTGTGTATTGAACGGTCTCCACATCGTCTTTATCCATGAAGTATTTTTCTACTTTTTCTGTTTGTTTTACAATATCCTCTTTTAACTCTCCAGGTGCGGGAGTGTAAGTGACGATGATCGTTTTTTCTTCATCTGCAGGCATGAAGCTGACACCGATGCTTGGGATTAGGAATAAGCTACCGACCAATAATACAATGGCTGTACCGAAAGTGATCAATTTATGGTTTAACGACCAATCCAATGCTCTTCGGTAGAATGAAGATAGTTTGCTTGGTTTTTCTTCATGTGATTTTAATTCTTTTTTAGATAGTCCCTTTTTAAATAAAGAGTCTGCCATTGCCGGAACAAGTGTGATGGCAATTATTAATGAAGCGACTAATGCAAACACCATTGTTAAGGCGAATGGCATGAATAGTTCCCCGACAGGTCCTGTAACGCTTGCTAAAGGCAGGTATACGGCTACAGTAACGATTGTCGATGAAAGGATAGGGATGAACATTTCCTTAGTGGCCGACCGTATTAATTCGCCGCCTTTTAATTGTTCGCCTTTTAAAGCCATTCTTCTATAAATATTTTCAATGACGACAATGGAGTCATCGACGACTCGGCCAATGGCAACGGTCATGGCCCCCAGTGTCATGACATTCAATGAAATATCCATTTGTTTAAGCACCAAAAGGGCTGCTAACAGGGATAATGGAATCGAAATGACGGAAATGAGAGTCGTTTTAAAGTTCCTAAGGAACAGCATGATAACAATGACGGCAAACAGACAGCCAAAGAGTGCCTTGCTGATCATGGTTTCAACAGAATCTTTAATCGGTTGGGCTTGATCAAGCGTAGTGTGTACACTTACGCCTTTAAATTCTTCTTTGAAGTTCGAAACTTCTTCTTTTACGTCGTCTACGATTGCAACTGTATCGGCATCAGGCGATCTTGTAACCTGAATCCCAATCGATTCGCTACCGTTTGTTCTTGAAATCGATTCAGCCTTACCGGTGATTTTAACATCGGCAATGTCTGATAATTTGACGTTTTGCAGTTGGGCAGGACCAGTTGCCATTTCAGGAGATAATTGATTGGTTTCCGGTCCGGTTTGTGCTGGCGTACCTGTTTGAGAGCCGCCGGTTAAAGGTATCTTAATATTTTTCAGGTCTTTTAATGTGGAGATGTTTCCATCCACAACGATCGTTTTTTCTTTATCATCAAAGTTATATATCCCAAGAGGCATGTTGACATTTGCGGCCTGGATAACCTTCTTTACGGTATCTTCATCGAGCCCGTATTGAGCCATTTTTTCCTCGTCGAATACTAGGCTGCCTTCATTTACTTGTTGTCCGGAAATTGATACGGATGTCACGCCGTCAATTCCTTCAAGTTTAGGCACTAACACCTCTTCAACGTTTTTTGTAAGAGCTGGTAAATCAGAACCCTTATCTGTTACACTGAGTGCGACGACAGGAAAAGCGTTTAATTCTAATTTTGATACGCTTGGGTCATCCACTCCCTCAGGAAGTTCTAATTTCTCTAAAGCTTCTTTCACTTGTTTTACAGCGTCGTCCATATCCGTATCATAATCATATTGTAATTGGACGGAAGAGGCATTAGCCATGGAAGATGAACTGACTAATTCGACTCCTGGCAAATTTGTTACTTTCTGCTCAATCTGGTCTGTGAGCTTATCTGCTACTTCTTCAGGTGCAGCTCCAGGATATACAGTGGAGATGCTTATTAAAGGAGTCGAGATGCTAGGAATGGTTTCTTGTTTCATGTTTAAACCGGAGTATAAACCAGCTGCAACGATGATGATCGTAAGCAACCAGATTGCCAATTTATTCTTTAATGAAAATTTAATTATTGAATTCAAGCTTGTACCCTCCATACATAAAATTGTGACTACTCGGTCACAAATTCAAATATATAGTATATGGATTATGATTGCAACAGATAATATTCAGTAGTGTTAACGTTGTGATTTCAAGGGTTTTGGGATACAATTTGGAAGAAGTGACCCATTGGTCATCAACGGACAATTTTAAGAGATAGGATGAATTTGATGAAAGAAAAAAATAAGATGATCATAGATAAGTCTGTAGAGCTTTTCGCGGAGAAAGGCTATCATGCCACTTCCGTTCAGGAAATAGCTGAAAAATGTGGAATAGCAAAGGGGTCTTTTTATAATCATTTTAAATCGAAGGAAGAATTACTGGTCTCCATTTTTAAATTTTATTATGAAGCGTTGACGGATTCATTGCTTGATCTTGAACTGGATGCTTCATTGTCCAGTAAAGACAAATTCATGAGGCAGATCACCGTTCACATTGAGCATATGACGGGAAATACCAACTTGATTCAAATGATGATGCAGGAACAAATGGTTCATATCAGCAAAGAACTAGATAGATTTTTACATTATATCCATGAAGAGGGCTTGATTTGGTTCAAGCGTAAAATCATTGAGTTATACCCGGGACTTTCTGCTGATCTTTTGCCGGATTGCACCATAATTTTGGATTCCCTTTTCAAAGGATATATCGGAATATTGATCAGGAAACAAAATGCTTTCGATGTGGAATTGTTACCTAGCTTCATATTGAACCGGATGGATTCAATCATCGCAAGCCTGCAGAACATGGAAGATCCATTATTGAAACAATTTCCCTTACCAGGATGCTCGATGCGGGATATGAGCCCAAAAGAGGAAATCCATTCGATCATCGTCAGGATGCTGGAAGTGGAAACACGTAAGGAAGAGGGAATGGAACCAAATAAGAATACGGAAGCTTTAAAGGCGATCCAGGAAGAGTTTTCAAAAGTTAGGCCAAGCCCCATCATCTTGGAAAGCCTTTTGTTATTTTTGGAAAAAAATGAAAAAAGAAGTCCGTTGAGTTCAAAGCTTATCTTAATGATGAAGGATTATTTGTTGAATATATGAAGGCATTACTGAAAGGGGCGTATAGCCTCTTTTTTCATTTGTTAATGAGTTTTAAAAGCGGGGGTTTAGGAAAAGTACTAGTGATGGGAAGAAGACATTCTTTCAATTGTCAGCATTAACACCAAATTAGTGTGGGGATTAAATTTGAAGGGAAGGGCTTATGTGTTTTTTTTGTATATTCATCCCTTATTTCTGCAATTGTTTCCAAAATAAGATAAAATATATGATGAAATATCATTTTTTGCAGGAGGACCACATATGGTGTACCAGGTCAGATTGTTAAAGGGCATTTTAGAGCCTTATCGGAGTAGTTATCAGCTGCAAAATGCAGAGGCAGTCACAAAGCTTGGATTGAAATTACTATTTTTATATTTTCTTAGTCTTATAGTATTCGCCATTGGGGGATATTTTGGCATTGGTTCAGAATCATTTTCCAAAGAAATCACGACGATGAGTGCCAATGAATTCGAAGCAGCAAAGTTGCTGATTTTGAGCGGCAATATAATAACAGGCATACTCGCCCCTTCCATATACATATTTTTAGCAGCTCTATTCTTTTGGATCGTTACTGATATCCCATATATAAAATTGGTCATCGTTCAAATGATTCTTTTTGGTTTGCAGTTAGTGGAAAAAATATTACTGATTCCTCTATTCGTTTTAATGGATATAGGCAGCGATGCCAATCCTTTTTCATTGGGGATCATCAGTCAGTATTTTCTCAGAAGTGATTATTTCATTCACTTTTTCAGCGAAATCACCATTTTTCAATTTCTTATTATTGCTCTGCAATATTTTTATTTAAAGGAATTTTCAGAACGAAATAATTATTTGGTCCTTTTAATGATTGTTCTATTCTATCTGGCCACATGGTTTGTTAAAGCCTTTTTAGCATACATCCAAGTAGGCGTATTTGTATAAGGCGGGTGAAAAGAATGAGCGGAAAATGGAAAATAGCAGCGGTCTCGATCGCGTCGATAGTGTTAATAACCGTTAACATATACCTTCTTGAAAAAAAAGAAAGCAAAGTGGAACGAACTGTTTTCGTTGAAAACTGGACAAAGGTAAAAAAAGATACAATTACGGATACTATTCAAACAAATGGGGTAATTAAACCTGTAGAAGAGTATGATATCTATTTCGATACCAAGAAAAATGATTTTAAGAAATTCCTTGTAAAAGAAGGCGATGCGATTACGGCTGGCTCCTCGTTGTTTGAGTATACGACGACCGAACTTGATGCGCTAAAAGCGGATTTAGAAGCGGAGAAAACGGCAGCTGAGGGAGAAATTGCAGGGATTGAAGAATATATAGGCAAGTTGAGGTCTTATCAAGGGACTCTGACCAGTGATTCTGGAAAAGCGGCCATTGATGAATCGGTGGAAAAAAACTTGAGTATTGATTTAACAACAAGCTCGACGGATCTTATTAAAAGTAACATTGAGCAAGAAATGTACAAGCAGGAACTGGAAAAAAACAGTTTGAATGAAAAAGTGAAAATGCTTGACGCTAAATTAAGTTCAATTGAGGAGCAGTCCAATGCGATCGTGACGACGAGCGAGGGTGATGGTGTAGTTAAAAATATTAATAAAAACCTGAATAATCCCATCATATCCATTGTTTCTACAAATATGGCAATTGAAGGGTATTTCACCGAAGAGGAAATGAAAAAGGCTGAAGTGGGCATGACTATAAAAGCAAGTTCCTCTGATTCAAAAAAGACATTGAAAGGAACGATAGGCCGCATCCATTCCTATCCAGCTGAAGAGCCGTCGTTAAAAAAAGATAACAGATTTCCATTTCAGGCTTTAATCGAACCGGAAGGCGAAGAAACGGAACCTTTGTTGGTGGGATCCAAAGTGGACCTTACAGTAATAACCAATGAGAAAGCCGGTGTACCCTCCGTTCCCATAGAGGCGGTACATTACCAAAAACAGCCTTATATTTATAAATTGACTAAAAAAGGATATGTGGATAAACATTACATTACAAAAGGGCTTAAAGCAGAAGGAAAGCAAGAAATCATAAAGGGACCGTCGGTAGGTGACGTCATCCTGTTGAAGCCGGATGTGGCAGTGAAGAACCATTCTAATTTTATTACTCCGATTCAATTTGAAAAAGTGAAAGTTGCAACTTATAAAAAATTCACCTCTAGGGAAAAAGTAAGATATCTGTTACTTGGCATTTTGGAAAAATAACTGTTCCTTCAACAAGAGAGGTGATGTCAAATTATTTAGTAATTATATCAATATAACTTGTGTGATTAAAAAATGGGAAGAGTAATTATAGATAAAATAGCCATTAATACAGAATATTCAGACATATTTAAAGATTTTTTCTAGAACGGATGCGAATAAATATTTACAGATTATCATTTTTAGTATAATATTTTATTATAAGTTAACTCGCTTAATCTTATTCCAAGAACGGGGGACCCATTTTTGTGGATTTTATCCGCTAGGGGTGAATTCAGAAATGAAAGGGCTTTGTGTTTCCAATTCCTAACCCGACAGCTAACCTCGTCAGCGTCTTTAAGGGAACATGTGTGAATATTCACGCCAATAAGAAATCGACACATGAAGTGTCTTTTTTTTCGGCGTAAAGACAGAGTTTTTCAAAAAAAGAAAAATTACTTTCTTTTATTAGTATCTTGTTTCCCTTACCGAGACAAAAATGTTTTTGCATCAAAGACTTTATGGAAGGTGAGGAAAGTAAATGAAGAAATTCAAATTAAGTTTAGCTAGCCAAATTTTCATTGGTTTAATTTTAGGGATTATCGTTGGTGCCATTTTTTATGGTAGTGAGACGGCCCAAAACTTCTTACAGCCATTCGGAGACATTTTCCTACGAATGATTAAAATGATTGTAGTACCAATCATTGTGTCAAGTCTTATCGTTGCAGTTGCAGGTGTAGGCGATTTAAAATCAGTAGGTAAACTTGGAGCTAAATCAATATCATACTTTGTTGTAGTAACTATGATAGCGATTGCTGTTGGTTTAATTTCAGCGAATATCATCCAGCCTGGTGTTGGTGTAAATATGGACAAGCTAGAACAAACTGATATTTCTACCTATGTTGATACAGCAGAAACTAAGCAACATGAATCGTTCGTAGATACAATCGTTCACATTGTGCCATCCAATCCAGTTAAAGCCATGGTAGAAGGCGATATGCTAGCGATCATTTTCTTCTCCGTGTTGTTTGGACTTAGTATTGCGGCCATCGGTGAAAAGGGTAAACCAGTATTCCGTTTCTTCCAAGGTGTAGCTGAAGGAATGTTCTACCTAACTAACATGGTCATGAAATTCGCTCCTATCGGTGTATTTGCACTAATCGGTGTGACGATCTCCAAGTTCGGTTTGGAATCTTTAATTCCGCTAGGAAAGTTAGCGCTTTCTGTATACGGAACAATGATTTTCTTTGTAATAGTCATTCTTGGTCTTATTGCGAAATTTGTCGGATTCAATATCTTTACTTTGATTAAACTTCTTAAAGAAGAATTGATTCTTGCTTTCTCTACTGCAAGTTCAGAAGCGGTTCTTCCAAAAATCATGGAAAAAATGGAGAAAGCGGGATGTCCGAAACATATTGCTACATTTGTTATTCCGACTGGATACTCCTTTAACCTTGATGGTTCTACATTATACCAAGCATTAGCAGCTATCTTCATCGCTCAAATGTACGGAATCGATTTAAGCGCGTATGAACAAATTACGCTAATGCTAGTGTTAATGATCACGTCCAAAGGGATTGCCGGTGTACCGGGTGTATCTTTCGTAGTTCTTTTAGCGACATTGGGAACTGTCGGTATTCCTATTGAAGGTCTAGCATTTATTGCCGGTATCGACCGTATTCTTGATATGGGACGTACAGTAGTAAACGTTATCGGTAATTCACTTGCAGCAATCGTCATCTCTAAATGGGAAGGTCAATTCAACCCTCCTTCCAAAAAAGAATTAGAGCAAGTTTCTTAATATAAAAAATCCAGAGTGAAATGTCACTCTGGATTTTTTTTTTTGAATTAAAAATGCGCTTTCTCTTCCGATTGACGATCCAGAAGCTGCAATCGGAAGAGAAAGCGTTGACATCATCGTTTTCATGGAATAATTCACTATGGTAGAAGCTCTCGGTGGCTGTAAACCCTGTATCCTTCATTCGAGTCGAGTAGGGATATGGAGGTAAGTGTTTCTTGAAGCGTCTTTCCGGATATCAAAATATACCCAAGCTCAAAGCCTTGCATTTTGTTTACCTCCACACCGAATCATTTCCTCTTGTTCCCAGAAGTTTAGATGATTTTCGTTTTTATCAAGGTCATGTGTTGTGAAAATTGAAGGGTCCTTCAGGTTTTAAAATACGGTTGATTTCTTTTAAAGCCAATGTGCGTTTTTTTGCTGGGGAATTTGCATCAAACCATTAAAAGCGAAGATTGCTTTTTCGAATGATGAGTCGTTGAAAAGGGAGGTTCGTTGCATCGCCAAGGATAAAGGGTATGTCCCCGTTATATTCATGGCTATTTTTTCGGCTTCACTAAGCATGTCAGGAGATAGATTGATTCCCGTTATATTATGGAATCCTTTTTTATATAGTGCGAAGGTAGTTCTTCCTGTACCGCATCCATATCAAGGATCGCATTATCCTGATATAAACATTTTTCGAATGCATATTTTTCTGATTGCCATAGACCTAATCTTTTAGTTGCATCAGGGGAAGCGTTCCTGTGAAAAGAATAATGATAAAAGCTTTTTTAACTTTATCCATGATCAATTCCTCAAATTCGATATTTTTTACTGTAATAGGGATATTCATTTGGGTTAATATGGATTTTGTGTTTCGCATTATTTACACGATGCTGATGATGATTAATATTGGGGGCTATATAACTTACGTGAAAACCCAAAAGTTTGATAAAATAACATTATTGATTGAAAGCTCGGAGGGGGGTCAGGTTATGAAGAATGATAGCAATGATATCTTATATATGTATATGCAGACTTCCGAACGGTTTGTCCTTTTTAATGGACTCAATTTTCGTGAATTCGTCTATTCGCTGCCATATACCTTGGATTCCATCTTATTATTGAAACATCAATTCGATGGTGGGGAATACAATTTGAATGTCCTGCTTGAGAGCGCTTCATCTGAGGATATTGCGAAGCTCGTTAAAGAAAATGTTCGGGCATATGGAGATTTCTGTTGGGTCGATTTTGAAGAGGCGGAAGGACTGGATGAATTGGATGGAAGGGAATTAGCGGAACTTTTATATTTAGGACACGCTAAAACCCATCTGAGTCCCCCGTTTTTCCGTAAATTGAATAATCAATTTGTGTACCTTGCCCAGGATGATGGCTGGTTTAATAAAATTTATTTTCGTTCTCTTTCGACATATTATATGATGTTAGGAAGCCTGATTCCGCTAAAGCTGGAGCCATTAAAAGTAGAGAGGACGTGGCTTGGAATCAGAAAGAAAAAAGAGCTGACAGCGATTCCAGCAGAAATCATTTCTTCCTTGGCTCATATTCTGGCAGAGGGGCTCGCTTTTTCCTTTCGGGATGTAAAGTATACAAGAACGAAAATTGAGATACCTGCATGGATCGTAGGGGATTATTTAAATATGGATGAGATGCATGATGACTTTTCGGATAGAGATATTAATGAACCCGATGCCTTTATTATCTTCAATCGAAAAGAAAAGGTATGGGAAAGCGTTATTAAAAATACATCATCCTCCTGATGATCCTAACTTCCGAGGTTCGTGGATTGGATTATTTGACATCCTCGAATTTTTTAGGGTAAGACTTACCATCTCATGCATAAAAGATAAGAGAGGGCGGCCCCACAGGACGTGGCGGTTTTATCCTGTGTTCCGCTTATGGTAATCATTGGTAAAGCTCGAATGATGGAAGTTTCGCTTTACCCCGCATTAACAGGCTGTAGGTCAGGCGGATAGATGATGTAACAAAAAAGAAATGTGGAGGTCTAACAGCCTGTAAATGCCCGATTGGCTCAACTAACCATCATTGGTAAAGCTCGAATGATGGAAGTTTCGCTTTATCCGTTTTAGTGTAAAGTGATACAATGAACATGGTTAAAAGAATATTGGAGGGTAATAACTCATGAAAACTAAACTTGGTTTGCTTTATGGTGGAAAATCTGCGGAGCATGAGGTTTCTATGCAGACGGCTTTAGCGGTCATTAAAGCTCTCGATTTAGCAAAGTTTGATATATATCCGATTTACATAACAAAAGAAGGTTCATGGATTAATGGACCAAAGTTAACAGGACCTGCTGAGAATGTGGAGGCTTTGACATTTTCACCGGATAAATCGAGCTCGCCTCTTGCCTTGCAGGCACATTCAACTGATGAAAATAGTGAATCAACAGGGTATGACGTAATTTTCCCATTGCTTCACGGACCAAATGGAGAAGATGGGACCGTACAAGGGATGCTGGAACTATTGAACCTTCCTTATGTAGGAAATGGCGTTTTAGCTTCATCAGCAGGAATGGATAAGGTCATCATGAAAAACATTTTTGCCCAGGCGGGACTTCCGCAAGTGAAATACACTTGGTTCATTCGTTCCGAATGGGAGAAGAATACTGAAAGTGCCATTAAAAAGGTAGCGGATGAATTGGGGTACCCTTGTTTTGTCAAACCTGCCAATTTAGGCTCGAGTGTCGGTATCAGCAAATGTAATGATGCTGATGAACTGGAAAAAGCGGTAGCGGAAGCTTTTCAATTCGATCGGAAGATCATCATTGAAGAAGGGGTCGTTGCTCGTGAACTAGAGTTTGGTATTCTCGGTAATGATGAACCGTCATGTTCAGTGGCAGGCGAAATCATTCCTAAGCAGGATTTTGCCTTCTATAATTATTCAGCAAAATATGTAGACGGTAATTCAGCGATGGTCATTCCAGCGGAGATATCGGAAAGCGAGTATGCAACTTTATCCGAAATGGCCATTACTGCCTTTAAGTCATTGGATTGCTCTGGATTGGTTCGCGCTGATTTCTTCTTAACTCATGAGGGGCAAATCTATATTAATGAAGTGAATACAATGCCTGGGTTTACTCCTTTCAGCATGTTTCCGTTATTGTGGAAGCACACAGGTGTCGACTATCCAGCGCTAATTGAAAAACTCGTGAAACTTGCCTTGGAACGTCATCAGGAAAAACAACAAATCAAATATACAGTTTGATCATGCAAGTAATGTAGCAGTAACTTCACAATCCATCAAACGTTGATTTGATGGATTCCAATCAGCAGGAACCGGTGCAATTTAAACTGGTTTCTGCTTCGTTTGGTTATTGGAAGTAGAGAGCGATTAATGGTTCGATGAATGTAGGAGGAACAAAATGATAAAGAGAACGTTAAAACAAGTACATGAAATGGCAGAGGGATTAAATGATATCAGTCCATTCCAGTCCAAAGGAATTAATGGGGTTACCATCGATTCAAGAACGGTTAAGGAAGGATGTTTGTTCATTCCGCTTAAGGGTGGGCAGGTTGACGGCCATCAGTATGTCAAGCAAGCTTTAGCGCAAGGAGCTGCTGCTTCTTTTTGGCAAAGGGATGTTCCGAATCCTCCTAATGATTTACCGATAATCATTGTCGAAAATACCGAGAAAGCGCTTCAGCAATTGGCGCGTTCTTACCGTCAGCAGTTGAATATAAAAGTCATTGGGATAACAGGAAGCAACGGTAAGACGACAACGAAAGATATGACGGCTGCGTTGCTGGCCACTACCTATAAAGTCCATAAGACCATTGGAAACTTCAATAATCATTTAGGGTTACCACTAACGGTGCTTTCTATGGAAGAGGATACTGAAGCGGCTGTTTTGGAAATGGGAATGAGCAGCCGCGGTGAAATTGAGTTCTTATCAAAAATGGCAAAGCCTGATGTAGCGATCATTACCAATATCGGTGAATCACACTTATTGGATTTAGGATCACGCGAGGAAATCGCGAATGCAAAGTTGGAGATTGTCGAAGGTTTGGCGAAAGATGGGACGCTGATATATCATGGTGAGGAACCATTGCTTCGCAATCGCATAAAGGATTTCCCTGATTTAAACGTAATATCTTTTGGACGTACGGAACAAAATGATTTATATCCACAGACCATAAGCCAAGGGGCAGACAGTACCGCGTTTACAATCGCAAGTGGTGAAAAGGAGATCAATTATGAGATACCCGTATTAGGCAATCATAATGTTCTTAATGCATTGGCTGCCATCTTGGTTGCAAAAGAATTCAATGTGGATGATTCATCGATCCGTAAAGGTCTGTCAACCATTCAGTTAACTAATATGAGGATGGAATTGGTCGAAGGCGCAAAAGGGCAGAAAATCATCAATGATGCGTATAATGCCAGTCCAACTTCAGTTAAGGCAGCAGTGGAGTTGGTTGAGGGATTATCTGGATTCGAGAAAAAGATCCTTGTATTGGGAGACATGTTGGAGTTAGGGCCACAGGAAAAAGACTTTCATTTGAAAATTGGTGAATTGATTTCCAATGAGCGGATTGATAAAATCTTCACGTTTGGTCCTTTAGCCGAGTTTATTGCCAAGGGAGCGAGCAAGTCTTTTTCATCGGAGCAGGTTCGTCCTTTTCAAGATAAGCAGGAGCTTATAGAGGAACTTAAGTCTTCTACACAGGGAAATGACATCATTCTCGTTAAAGCATCCAGGGGCATGAAGCTGGAGGAAGTCGTTCAAGCCCTGCAAAAATAAAAAGCGTAGAAAGTTGGCCGTTTCTTTTTGAAACGGCCTTTTTTCATCGTACCTAAAAAAGTGTCCCTGCAATAATGCAGATGTCATCGTTAATCACTGAATGCCTCATCCTTGAGACCAAAAGTTCCTGAAGAAGGTCATTTGTATCGAGATGGACATTTTCAATGAATTCCCTCTCGATATTGTCAGACCGGTCAAAGGCGGAAGAAATGGGCGTTTTAGAGAGTCCATCTGTATAGATGATGAAACGGCTTCCCGGTTCATAATGAAAGACTATTTTTTTAATGGGCAATTCGGGAATCAGTCCGCTTGGGGTGGCCCCTTCGTTTAAATTGAGAATTTGGTTGGTGCATGGGGAATACAAAAAGGCTGAAGGAAGTCCGTAGTTCACATATTCGATGAGTCGATCCTTTGTATTCACATATGCTATGAAAGCTGTAATGCGAGCATGGTTTTTGTTTTCCCGATTAATTCCTTGAAATAGGCCCCGCATATGTTTGTCCAGTTCCTCTGTTATGAAAATGGGGTCTTTTACACGTTTGATTAGGTCGGGCATCATAGTCCGTATGGACATGTTTATAAGTGCTGTATGGATGCCCTTTCCGAATACATCGATCATTATGAAGCCGTATATCCTGTCATCAACCTCCGTCCAGTAAAATAAATCCCCTGACAGTTCACTCGAAGGCTGGGAAAGACCTTTGACCTCTATATCTTCATTATTGATCGACAAAGGTAAATTTGAAAGTTGAATGCCCTTTGCAATTCGCAGGCTCCTTGCTGATTTTTGGTGTATCTTTTCAAGCTCTTGCCCCTTCATTTTTGCCGAAAACAGTTGCATGCTGATGTTTTTGAGTGATTTTAATTTAATCCTGACTTCTACTGAATCGGCAGGGACCGCCATGGTTTCATAAAAGGTCTTTTCTGGTAAAGCCGAGGGTGTCTCCATTCCTAAAGCGCGTTTGTAAATGAATAAGATAGGGATTTCGTGAGATTCAGCTAAGGCAAACAAAGAAGTTTGCTGCCAAGAATCTTTTGATATGTGTAAAGGTAAAATAAATAATGATTTCATTAAGTCCGTTGAATCCTTGAATAGATGACTTTGATTGAGTGGATCCTCCAAAAAGGTGACATTCTTGTTCATTTTCTTTAAGATTCGACCAAAATCCTTACATAAAGGAACATCTATTGTGAATATATTCATATAACCCCCCGTTGTTTTGTTGATAGGTCAATCATACTGCATTTAGACTTATTTACTATATTTTTTGAGTGAAAAGTTGGAATTTTCGAAAATCAAATGATTCCATATACCTGGAAATTCAAAATGGATTCTTAATAAGCCCTTTCTTTTTCCAACGGGGGTAACCGTGGATGGTGGCCATTCATTCGAACTAATCCTTCCTGAAAAAGTTTTGTTGAAACTATTTGATTTAAACACATATCATGTATAGATGTTCGTTTTGCAAAGCATTTAAATGGATACTGTAAGTGGTTGGAATCGTCTCATCCTAAAATAGGACTAGGTTACTGAAATCCTCATAACTGGATTTCTGAAACCGACTGGAACGTTCTTTAAAGGGAAAAACCATAGGCGAACTCGCTTTCTTCCGAATTTGTCTGCAGTCTTAAATCCACTTACGCATGAATGGATTTAGTAACTAAGGTAATCCTAGTGATGAATAAATCAGGCTGCACAATTATCAGGTGGGACTATCCAATTTCTCATTTTTGAAACGATCTAAAGTTTTTAGTAACTCTGAATGGGGCGATATCCTTTATTGCATTAACAGTTTGAAAATGGTAATATGAGTATGAGTTTAAATGTCTTATCATTGATGATTATTTAAATTAATCAGGTTGAGGCAACAAAATTGTATGTTCTTACATGTTTCATGAGTTCATTCTTGAGATTATTTTAGATTAAATAGGCCGCGCGTCTGGTCATATATAAAAGCTGCATCTCTTGGCGGCTTTAGTAGCTATTAGGGAATCAAGCCGCATTTAAGCGCTTTTCCACTTCTGCAAATCCTCAACGCACCGGGCCTGTTTTGTATAAGAATCTTGGCTCTCGTCAAGTTTTGTTCATACAGCCTTTTTAAGTCTGATGAATAATAGGTGCAGCAGCCCTCACCTGAATAAAACGGTGAAACACCCGTTTATGCTACTTTTAATTTTCCATATTGAATTTAATTTTGGTTACATGTACTTTTAAAAAGATGAGCGTATGTAAATGATAAGTCTACACGTGCGCGAAGTTAAAAATGCCGGTGAATGTCCGTACTGGTATATTTCCTTTTTAAAAAATCATATTGAGTTCATTTGAACTAAAAGGCAGACATACTTTTAGGTGATAATGATAAACTTTTTATAAGAGATAAAGAAGAACATCCGTCATGATGATGAGGATTTGAACTAAAACATCTGTGCATGATCCATGAATGCACGTGTAAATTTACGATATAAAAAGGAGTACGAAAACATTGACATTGTTTAGCGAATTAGGATTAGATAGAACGTCCATGAAATCAATAGAAAAAATGGGATTTGAAGAAGCGAGCCCGATTCAATCCCAAACGATACCTCTAGCACTTGAAGGTAAAGATATCATTGGTCAAGCGCAAACGGGAACAGGTAAAACAGCGGCATTCGGTATTCCATTGATGGAAAACATCGATATTAATAACGAAAACGTGCAAGGGATTGTCATTGCACCTACACGTGAGCTTGCGATTCAAGTTTCCGAGGAACTTTTCAAGCTTGGTTACGGAAAACGCGCTCGTGTACTTGCAGTTTATGGTGGACAAGACATCGACCGTCAAATCCGTGCTTTAAAGAAAAAACCACATATTATCGTTGGTACGCCTGGTCGTCTTTTAGACCATATCAAACGTAAAAATATTAAATTAGGCGGAGTTCACACTGTAGTTCTTGATGAAGCGGATGAAATGCTTAACATGGGATTCATTGAGGATATCGAATTGATCCTTTCAACTGTTCCTGACGAAAGGCAAACATTGCTTTTCTCAGCTACAATGCCTGATCCAATCCGTAAAATTGCTGAAAGATTCATGCAGGAACCCGTTCTTGTACGTGTAAAAGCAAAAGAAATGACAGTGGATCGTATCGAACAATATTACTTGGAGTTAAAAGAAAGTGAAAAATTCGATACACTTGCACGCCTTTTCGATATTCAAACACCGGATCTTGCCATCGTCTTCGGACGTACGAAACGCCGTGTCGATGAATTGGCATCTGCATTGAATATCCGCGGTTATATGGCTGAAGGCATTCATGGTGACCTTAGTCAGGCAAAACGCCTTTCTGTATTGAAAAAGTTTAAAGACGGCAGCATCGATGTACTCGTTGCTACTGATGTGGCTGCACGTGGACTTGATATTTCCGGCGTTACTCACGTATACAACTTTGATATCCCTCAAGATCCGGAAAGCTACGTTCACCGTATTGGACGTACAGGACGTGCGGGTAAACATGGTATTGCCATTACGTTTGTAACACCAAGAGAAAGAGGCCAACTGCATGCAGTTGAACATACAACGAAAAAACGTATGGAGAAACTTAAGACTCCTACGTTAACTGAAGCGTTGGAAGGTCAACAAAAAGCAGTAACGGAAAAAATCCTTAATACGATCGAGAATGAGGATTTAACTTTATACCTTGGTCAAGCGGAAGAATTATTACAAAAACATAGTGCAGCGGATTTAGTTGCAGCTATGCTTAAATCAATGACAAAAGAACCGGATCAAACGCCTATCAAGTTAACGGAAGAATCTCCATCTCCAATGCGTCGCAATCGCGGAGGAAGCAGTTCTTCTAGTAACAGACAACGCAATGGCCGCAGTTCTTCAGGCAGAAAAGATTACGGTAGCGGATCAAGTAAACGCCCGAGCACGAACCGTAAATCGAATGGTTACGGAAACCGCAGCACAAGCCAAAAAAGAGAAAAAACAAATAAGATTTAATTGAATTGGAAATGCCGCTCATTTGAGCGGCATTTTTTTGTGTGCATCTTCATAATTCATATGGTTTCTGAATGGCTGACGGTTGATGGATGGACTGCTCAAAGCATTGTTTGAAAAGGGGTTAATTTCCAGCAATTAATTATAGTATAATGGATGAAAGCGAAGGATGGAGGATGAGGTTCATTAAAATTACCTGTCCGGAAGAGGAGAAGCACATGGAACCTGAAAATCGTATATCGAATAAGGCCTTGACTGTATGGAAAATCAGTGGTCTTATAAGCTGTTCAATAACTTGGATTATAAGCATCGCCGTACTCGTGCTTACAATCATTTTTGATTGGACATATTGGGTGTTTGGAGCGTTGATCATGATTTCGATAATCCAATCCTATCTGGCCATTTTTCTGATTCCATCGGTGAAATGGAAGAGATGGCGTTACGAAGTAAGAAATACCGAAATTGATATCCAAAGTGGTATTTTCGTCATTAAAAGAACACTCATACCCATGATTAGGGTTCAGCATGTTGAAACGAAGCAAGGGCCATTATTAAGGAAATACGATTTAGCCTCCGTTGAAATTTCAACTGCAGCGACCCTTCATGTCATCCCTGCCCTGGACCTAGCAGAGGCAGATGAATTGCGGCACTATATTTCCAGGATGGCAAGTGTGGAGGAAGAAGATGTTTGAACCTAAAAGGCTGCACCCCATAGCTGTATTGCTTAACATTATAAAATCGATTAAGGAGTTAGTCATCCCTTTTTTGTTAGTGGTCGTCATTCCTGGGAAGAATGAAGGAATTCCTGAATGGATACAACCGCTGGTCATAGCCATTATTATACTTTTTATTATAGGTAATGCATTCCTTCAATGGTTACGCTTTACATATCGCGTGGAAGAGGGAGAATTCAGAATTGAGTCCGGGGTATTCGTAAGGAAGAAACGGTATATAAAGTTTGATCGGATTCATAGCATAGATATTTCAGAGGGCATCATCCAGCGGATATTCAGCCTGGTGAAGTTGAATATTGAAACGGCAGGCGGGTCTCAGGCTGATGCCGTATTATCAGCTATAAGCAAAAGTGATGCAGATCGAATCAATGCTTTTATTAGTGAGGAAAAAAATGCGAATAATCCTTTTGATATAGATAAAGATGAAGTAGCGGATAATGATTATGCTGCAAAATCGTCTTCTGTTTTTAAGCAGACGCTGCCGCAACTATTCGTTATGGCTGCCACTTCGGGAGCGGTAGGTGTCTTCCTATCTGGAGCAATCGCATTTATTTCACAGTTCGATGAAATGATACCTTTTGAGAGGATATTTAAGGATTATGAAGATTTTATTGAAATGGGGACCATCATTCTGACCTTGTTTGCCCTAGTTGCTTTATTGGTGGTTTATGTACTGGCCACATTAAGCATGGTAATTAAATATGCTTCCTTTACCGTGATAAAAACGGATGAGGAAATCGTTATTTCCAGAGGGCTTCTCGAGAAAAGACAGCTGACAATCCCTATCCATAAAATACAAGGTATTCGGATCATGGAGAATTTGATTCGAAAGCCATTGGGATTGGCGACGGTTTATATTGAGTATGCGGGAGGCAGTGTGGAAGATAAAGAAAGTCTATCGATCATGCTGTTCCCTTTAATCAGGAAGAAGCATTTACATGAAAAAATCCTGGAAATTTTACCGGTTTATGAAACAACCACTGAGATGACACCGATACCTAAGCGTGCACTTTCCCGGTATTTGTTTCGTAAGTTTCTATACCTCATCCCGATCATAGGTGCCTTGGTATGGTTTTTCAGACCTTGGGGTTATCTTTCCCTTTTGTTTGTACCGTTGGCGATTTTTTGGGCTTACATGCAATATAGGGATGCAGGATGGAGCATAGAAGGGAATTTGTTGCTATTGAGCAGCCGTTTTGTCTCAAAGCAAACATTAATCATGCAGAGAAGCAGAATTCAATCAATCACATATAAAAAAAGTTGGTTTCAGAATCGAAAAGAATTAGCTACGATTTCAGCATCGATTAAATCAGGAATCACTTCCAGGGTCGGCGTGGTTGCTGATGTGGAAGAAAAGGATTGCCTAATAATTAAATCATGGTATTTACCTAAAAAAAGCAGTCGACTCCCAATGATTTAAAGGAAGAGTCGGCTGTTTGTCCTACCATTTTTTTCTTAAGTATAATGGAGCTGTTAAAAAGCCGGTTGCCAGTCCAGCCAAATGACCGACAACGTTGATCTGCGGTTGAATGAAAGTCATGATAACGGCAATTCCGGTCAGTGTATATACTGTATTTCTTTCGTTGTTCGTAAAATTGGTTTTATTGAACAGGACAAGATATAGAAAGAATCCGAGTAAACCAAAAATTGCTCCGCTAGCACCTACGTGGTTATATGTCAGTGGGTTAATTAGGAAGGTTGCGATATTGGCAAGGAGCCCTGTCGATAAAAAGAAGATTGAAAACTTGACGGTGCCAAGTAATTTCTCTAGGAATGGACCAAAGATGGCAAGGGAGAATCCATTAAACAGTAAATGTGTAAACGTGCTATGTAGAAAGATGGGGGTGATTAAACGCCACCATTGTCCATCAGCGATGTATAAGTTAACACCTGTGCCATAATAAAAGAGTACATTGCCGGGAAATGTGGGGAAAAGGACGAGAACGAATACAATCATCATAATGAGTATGAGCACAGTTACAGCTCGATATGAATTTGCGTATTCGCGGAAGCCTTCTGTTCTTGTAAACATAAATTCCTCCTTATTATCGTTTTTAATTAGATACAATATTATCATTTTCAGGTAAAAGAGTCCTCCTAATGATATGCAACCTATTAAATGAATAGAAGAGGTGTCAAAGTGATTAAAGGTATAGGCGTGGACATTACTGAGTTGGATAGAATGGAAACATTGATTAATCGGCAACCCCGTTTAAAGGAGCGTATATTAACAGAAAGTGAAATCTTGATTTTCGAAAAGTTAAATGGAAGAAGGAAGGTCGAGTATTTTGCTGGGCGTTTTGCGGCAAAGGAGGCTTTTTCAAAAGCGAACGGTACAGGGATCGGTAAGCACTTATCCTTTTTGGATATTGAAATCATCTCGGATGATAAAGGAAAGCCGGTGATTTCGAAGCCGTTTTCTGAAGGGGTCCATCTTTCGATTAGCCACAGCAGGGATTATGCGGTTGCGCAAGTCGTAATCGAAGGGTGAATGGAGTTTTGTCCAATCGGGTCATAAACCTTAAGGTTGTCTCATATACATTTAGTGCTATAGGGAGACAAGGCCCGGTAAAAGGTACATGGCAGAGTAGGTGCTCTCGAAAAGTTTTTAGTCGGATCTTAGAATTAGTCCGTGTCTAAAATACTGAGGAATCTAAGACATCAGTCGAGCCAATGTCCGGATCCTGCCTTTTCCTCTCCCTTTTACGTTCAAATGACAAAAAGGGGTTGAAAAGATGAAGAAGATGGTAATGCTTTTTGCAGGGATCATGCTCTTGCTTGCTCTTTCTGCTTGCGGCCAAAAATCACAGAGTGACGTAGTGAGTGAATTGAATGAGAAGCTTGGCGAAATGAAAGGATATAAAGCTAACGCGAAGATGACATTAAAGATGGGGACGGAACCTCAAGTGTATAATGTGGAGATTTGGCATAAGGACCCCTCTTTTTACCGCGTGAATCTGAAAAATGAAGAGAAGGATCAAAGCCAGATGATATTGAAAAATGATGATGGTGTATATGTTTTGACGCCAGCTTTGAATAAAAGTTTTAAATTTCAAAGCGAGTGGCCGGAGAACAGCAGTCAGGCCTATTTGTTCGAGTCGTTGGTGAAAGACATTACGGAAGATAAAAGTGCGACATATAAAGAAACGGATAAACATTATGTCTTTGAAACGAAAACGCGCTACCAAAACAATAAAATGTTGCCATATCAAGAGATTACTATAAACAAAAAGGATTTATCTCCAGTCAGTGTGAAAGTTATGGACCCCGATAAGACTGCATTGGTTCTTGTTGAATTCTCAAAAGTTAAATTCGATACGACTTTTGATAAAGATTCATTTGATATGAAGAAAAATATGACAAGTGCACAACTTGAAGCTCCTGTTATGGCAGAAGTCCAAAATGAGGGGTTTGCGGTGAAATACCCTGAAAATATTGGTGATATGAATTTAACGGAAGAAAAAGAAATTACGACGGATAAGGGAGAACGAGTCGTTTTGACCTATGAGGGTACAAAAAGTTTTACATTGGTACAGGAAAAAGCTGAGGTGGTTCAAACATCCGTTTCGACGAATGTGAATGGAGAACCGGTTGATTTGGGTTATACTGTCGGAGCCATGACAGGAAATACGATTGCATGGACTTTTGAAGGTGTCGATTATATGCTTGCATCAAAGGATCTGAAACAGGAAGAAATGATAGAAGTCGCCCGTTCGGTTGGGGAAGATCCAGTCAAATAGGATTACATAACAAGCTGATGTTTCCCGTCTCCTTATGAAGGTTTCTTCTAGGTAGGATAGGCGGGGAAGCAGCTTGTTGACATTTTTAATCCTTCCATTTGATTTAGGCTGGCAGCTGGGTAAATTAGAATCAAGGTGAAAAAGCACTTTATATTTCTAGCGGTTGGTTATAGAATGGTCCTATAATGAAACGAAAACTTCGCTACTGGGAAGAATCTTATTGTGAGTGTAGGAAAGAAGGAAAAGGTCTTGGAAACGAAAACATTTCATCGAGATACATGGTCAGAAGTAAATTTGGATAATATTTTTGAAAATATTTCTTCAATGAAAAAAAGTTTAAGAAAAGGTGTTAGTCTTTTCGCTGTCGTTAAAGCGAATGCTTATGGACACGGGGACTATGAAGTGGCTAAAACGGCGCTTGAAGCGGGGGCAGATTTTTTAAGTGTCGCTTTTTTGGATGAAGCTCTCGCCTTGCGGAAAAAGGGAATATTGGCTCCGATTCTTGTACTTGGGGCATCGAGGCCTGAAAGTGCAGCGCTTGCTGCCGAGTATGGGATTTCCTTGACGGTTTTCGATGTAGCATGGTTGGAGAAGGCAAAGGATTTGTTGAAACCGGGACAAGTTTTGCAAATCCATGTAAAAGTGGATAGCGGCATGGGGAGAATCGGCATTCGAGATAAAGGCCAACTCATGAAAGTGGAAAGTTTGCTTGAAAGGGAAGCTTGTTTCAATTTCCAAGGGATATTCACTCATTTCGCGACGGCGGATGAAATAAAGACTGACTTTTATGAAGCGCAGCTTGCTTTCTTTAAAGGGATGCTTTCCGAATTGACCAGAAAGCCGGAATATGTTCATGCAGCCAATAGTGCAGCTTCTTTAAGGTTCACCGATCCTGAATGGAATGCAATAAGAATGGGGATTTCCATGTATGGTTTGAGTCCTTCCATGGAGATGAAGCCGATATTGCCATTTCCATTAAAACAGGCTATATCATTGAGAACGAAGATGGTCGCGGTTAAACAGCTTGCCAAGGGTGAAAGCGTTAGTTATGGGGCGACTTATACGGCTGAAGGTGATGAATGGATTGGGACTTTGCCAATCGGTTATGCTGACGGCTGGATCCGTAAGCTGCAAGGTCAGGAAGTTCTTGTGGATGGAAAAAGAGTGCCCATAGTCGGAAGGATTTGCATGGATCAATGCATGATCAAGCTTCCTGGACCATACCCTGTAGGAACAGAGGTTACATTAATGGGGAATGATGGGGATGAATCAATTACTGTCGATGAGATAGCGGCAAAACTGGAGACGATCAACTATGAAGTAACATGTATGATAGGAGCAAGAGTGCCCCGCATATATATTAAAGACAATCAGGTGAATCATGTACGCAATTTCATCCTGGAATGACCGGATTGTAAAAAAATCCTAAGATTGTGAATAAGATTTCCTTTATTATGCTGATAATAAGATTTAGAATAGAATATACTCTTTGCAGATAGGCAATTTAATGGTAATATTGAAAAGGATATATAATAAAGGTGTGTAGTGATGGTGGAGGTGTATGTTTGTGTCTGAATCCAGCGCAACAAGAGAGATATTAATTCGATTACCTCAAAATTTTTTAACAGAGTTAGATGGGTATGCGAGTGAGGAAAATGTGAATCGCAGTGAATTTATTTATCGTGCCACAAAAATGTATCTTCGCGAACGTAAAAAGAAAGAGTTTCGTGAATCGATGAAACGCGGTTATATTGAAATGGCGGCCATTAATTTGACGATTGCTTCTGAAGCCTTCCAGGCTGAATTCGAGGCTGGTCATTGCGTTGAACGATTAGTTAGCGGAGGCTGAGCCATTGATTGTTGTTAAGCGTGGTGACGTATACTTCGCAGACCTTTCCCCGGTGGTTGGTTCAGAGCAGGGTGGGACCCGTCCGGTACTAATTTTACAAAACGATATTGGTAATCGCTTTAGTCCGACTGTGATCGTGGCAGCCATTACAGCTCAAATTCAAAAAGCGAAATTGCCTACACATGTTGAGATTAATGCAAAAAAGTACGGATTCGAGCGGGATTCCGTCATTTTATTAGAACAGATCCGGACCATTGATAAGCAGCGTTTAACTGATAAAATTACGCATCTTGACGAACCGATGATGCAAAAAGTCAATGAAGCTTTGCAAATTAGTTTAGGCCTCATTGAGTTTTAAAGAAAATTTTTCCCGTTAAACCGGGCGTTATTATAATACAAATCATTCTTTATGCTATTTTAGATGACACGATTCCTCCAAATGTGGGAATCGTGTTTTTTTTGTGAAATAACATGAATATTTGTCCAAAAAGTATCAGCAGGAAATATGAAAAAATTGACGAATAAAAACATTATACAGTTAGATATTGGATCGAACGTTCATTGTTTTTTATAGTATCTCCCTAACTTTTCTTTAATTGATGTTTTTCTTACCTGAATTTTGGGTATGTAGTTATGTTGTAAATACCTAAAAAAAGCAAAAGTGTAGTGGGGAAACTCGAAGAATATCCAAAATGGGAATAAGATTACAGTTAGTTAACATCCTTGTGACGAGGACAGGGAAACATAGCGATTGTGTTAGAATGGGAGGATATTATGAATCAATTGGTTTACGATTTTATTAAGCAAAATCAAGATTACATCCTTACTGAGTGGATGGGCATCATGAAGGAAAGTACGGACGAAAGATTAATTAAAGTCGTCTCAGATCGAATGTTCACGCAAACGAGCAGTGAATTTATAGATATGATCATCACGAACGTTGATAGTAAAAACAAGGAATTCACATTGAAGCTTTCTGATTTTGCCGAGAAAGTCGTCCAATTGGGATGGCCTCTTACTTTCGTCAATGAAGGACTTCATAAATTCACTTTAATTGTCATTAATGGCATGGTGGAAAAGGGTCTGGTTACTCCTGATAATCAAGTCAACCTTGTTAACCATTTGGATAAATGGGCCACACCGATAAATAATGAAATAGTCAATATATATACTCAAACTTGGGAAAGAACGGTTTCCATGCAAAAAATAGCGTTGCAAGAACTTTCGGCTCCGCTCATTCCTGTATTGGAAGGCATTACTGTAATGCCGCTGATTGGTACGATTGATACGGAACGTGCCAAACAGATAATGGAAAACCTGTTGACTGGCGTGGTTAAGCATAGATCTGAAGTTGTACTTATTGATATAACGGGCGTGCCGGTCGTGGATACCATGGTTGCCCATCATATCATTCAAGCTGCGGAAGCGGTTCGATTGGTGGGCGCCAAATGTATACTTTGCGGCATCCGCCCTGAAATAGCCCAAACCATCGTTAATCTTGGAATTAATTTAAATGAAGTGATTACAAAAAATACGTTGAAAAAAGGAATAGAAGTTGCGTTGGAATTAACGAGCCGTAAGATCGTAAAGGTGGAGGGATAAGTATGAGGATTCCGATATTAAAGCTTTATGACTGCTTGTTAGTCTCTATACAGTGGGAATTGGATGATGTGACAGCCCTTCAATTTCAAGAGGATTTACTGCATAAGATTCATGAAACAAGCGCAAATGGCGTTGTTATAGATATTACCTCAATAGATTTTATTGATTCTTTTATCGCAAAGGTATTAGGCGATGTCTTTAGCATGTCTAAGCTTATGGGGGCCAAAGTTGTAATTACGGGGATCCAGCCAGCTGTTGCAATAACATTAATTGAACTGGGAATTAGTCTAGAAGATGTTCTGACAGCATTAGACTTAGAGAAAGGCCTGGAGAAATTACAACAGGAATTGGGGGATTAAAGAATGGAGTTCCAATCCTGCGTAAAAATCATAAATGAATGGGACATCGTAGCTGCAAGGCAGCTCGGAAGAAATGTCGCTAAAGAGTTGGGGTTCGGTACTGTAGACCAGGCCAGGATCACGACGGCCATTAGCGAATTGGCCCGAAACATATACCTATATGCTGGACAAGGCAGTGTTAGCATAGAAAAGCTAAATATAAATGGGAAGTCAGGATTGAAAATCATTGCAGAGGACCAAGGGCCGGGAATTGAGGATATCCGCAGAGTCATGGAAGATGGATATACCACCTCGGGGGGACTGGGCGCAGGCCTTCCTGGAGCCAAACGTTTAATGGATGACTTTGATATCGAATCGATACCAGGTGAAGGGACTAAGATTATCGCTACGAAATGGCTCCGTTAGGGGGGGACTATGGACATTAGGGAGAACATGGAGAAAAAGTATCATGAGGCGCTTTCTACTTATCTTAAAGACCAAAATGAGCAGGCACTCTACCAAGGGCAAAAGATTAGCCGCCTACATATCAAATACAATATATCTCCAGAAGAAATCATCAGTATGCATAAAAATAACTTGATGGAACTTTACCCGGAATTACCGGGAAAAGTATTGGATTCTTTCGATTTTCTGCTGGAAGTCATGATGGGCTACGGCATTGCATACCGTGAACATCAAAGCCTTAGACATCAGCAGCAGGAACTGAAAACGGAAATCGAGATAGCGGCAAACGTTCAACATACTCTTTTGGAAACGAAAATTCCTGATATCAAAGCTCTTGAAATTGGAGTGATCAGTGTTCCGGCTAGGCAGATGAACGGGGATTACTATCACTTCGTCCAAGATGAAAATGAGCGGATAGGGGTAGGGATAGCAGATGTCATTGGAAAAGGGATCCCTGCTGCATTGTGCATGTCGATGATCAAATATGCGATGGACAGTCTTCCGGAGCATCGTCATGAACCGAATAGTGTGCTTGAGAGTTTGAACCGTGTTGTGGAGCATAATGTGGATCCAAGCATGTTCATAACCATGTTCTATGGCTTATATGATCCGCATGACAGGCAATTTTCCTATGCTTCAGCCGGACATGAACCTGGTTTTTACTATGACGCCGCAACGGGTACTTTTAGCGATTTGGATGCAAAGGGCTTGTTGCTTGGAGTTGATAAAAAAACAAGGTATCGCCAATATGAAAAAACGGTGAATCATGGAGACATGATCATTTTATTATCTGACGGAGTAACGGAGTGCCGGACGAATGATGGGTTCATAGAAAGGGAAACACTTATTGGTTTCATTAAAAAGAATATGCATTTGCAAGCCCAGGAAATGGTGAATAATATATATAAACAATTGGAGAAAATGCAGAACTTCCAACTGAGGGATGATTTTACATTAATAATTTTAAAATCAAATGTTTAGTATCTTTTCTGCTGGGTATAGATATAGGAATGAAGAGGATTTGAAGAGGTGGGTCATTGATGAATATAACTGTAGATGTTAATGAATTAAATTCTGAATTTATTGTAAAACTGAAAGGTGAAATCGATGCATATACTGCACCGAAATTAAGAGAATCACTATTTCCGATTTCGGAGCAGGATAATGTTTCGATTACTATTGATTTAACTGAAGTTTCTTATATGGATAGTACGGGACTTGGGGTGTTTGTCGGTGCTTTTAAAAGCGTAAGGGCACATAATGGCGAATTCACTTTAGTTGGCTTATCAGAAAGGTTACGACGTTTATTTGATATAACAGGTCTTGCAGATATCATTGATATAAAAAGTGGTACAGAGGGTGGGTTAGAATGAGTCAAGTATATGATTACATCGAAATGAAATTACCTGCAAAACCAGAATTCATCGGTGTCATTCGTTTAACGCTTTCTGGGATAGGAAGCCGGATGGGATTCGCGTATGATGAAATTGAGGATTTGAAAATCGCTACAAGTGAAGCTTGTACAAATGCGGTACAGCATGCATATAAGGATTCTGAAAAAGGTGAAGTGAAAGTAAGTTTCGGCCTTTATCCTGACCGCTTGGAGGTCATGGTTTCTGATAGTGGTAAGAGCTGTAATTTCGAAGAGGTTCGACAAGGAATCGGTCCATACGAAAATGGACAAAAAGTCGAACTTTTGAGAGAAGGAGGCTTGGGTCTTTACCTTATTGAAACTCTAATGGATGATGTGAAAATTCATCAGCATGATGGGGTTACAGTATTTATGACTAAGTTTTTAGAAGGAGAGCAGGTGGAGATGGATGCAAAAACAGTCTCAACCTAACCAGGCACAAAGAGAACAGGTAAATGAATGGATTAGAGCTTACCAGCAGAATCAAGATGAGGAAGCACAGAGCAATCTAGTCATCCATTATAAAAGTTTGGTTGAAACAATCTCCCGTAAATATGCGAAAGGGAAATCATTTCAGGAGGATATCTCCCAAGTCGGCATGATTGGTTTGTTAGGTGCCATTCGACGATATGATGAATCTTTCGGTAAGAGCTTTGAGGCATTTGCTGTCCCTACTATAATCGGCGAAATCAAAAGGTTCCTGCGTGACAAAACATGGAGTGTCCATGTGCCAAGGAGAATTAAGGAACTTGGTCCGAAAATCAGGGTGACTGTCGAGGAATTAACTACAACTCTGCATCGTTCACCAAGAATAGATGAAATAGCCGATAGTATAGGTGTGACTGAAGAAGAAGTTTTAGAGGCGATGGAAATGGGAAAAAGCTATCAAGCTTTATCCGTGGATCATTCTATTGAGGCGGATTCTGATGGCGGTACTGTCACATTGCTTGATATATTCGGGAATGTCGATGAAGGTTTTGAAAAGGTCAATCAGAGACTTGTACTTGAAAAGGTGCTGCATGTGCTGAGTGACCGTGAAAAGATGATCATTCAACATACTTATTTAGAGAATTTAAGTCAGAAAGAAGCGGGCGATAAACTTGGGATTTCCCAAATGCATGTGTCAAGGCTCCAACGCCGCGCGATCAAGAAACTTCAAGAAGCCATTAATGCTGAAAACTCGGAGTTAATTCAGTGATCAAAGATATTCTGAGGGGAGAAAAAATAGAAGTCCTTGTCTCTCAATCGTCTAAAAACGGGATGGTTTATTGTGGTGATGATTACTTTTTTCTTCATACGAAAGAATACTTTGTCTGTGTACTGGCAGATGGTCTGGGCAGCGGGAAAAATGCATACGATTCCTCCCATGCCGTCATCGAGGAAGTTAAACGTAATCATGAGTTGGATGTCGAATCACTAATGGCAGTGTGCAATCAAGTTTTAATCGATAAACGTGGAGCAGCCGTTTCCATTTTGAAGATTTTTTATGACAAGAATGAATTTGTATACAGTTCAGTTGGTAACATCCGCTTTTTCCTGTATAATCCAAGTGACGATAAACTCGTTTACCCTTTACCTGTTACAGGGTATTTATCAGGAAGGAAACAAAAATACAGGACGCAGAGATACAAATATGAACCAAATGCAAAATTCATTCTTCATTCCGATGGTTTAGAACTTAAGGGAGCTAAAACTTTTTTGAAAAGGCTGGTCCCTATCGATAAGAACGCCCAAAGCATATTAAAAAGCAGTCCATTAACTGCAGATGATACAACTTTCATTTTAGGAAGCTTACTTTCGCCGTAATTCGGAAGTGAGCTTTTTTGTATGGAATTCGCAACTTCATCTCTCATTTGCTAGACTATATATATCAGATCAAAACGTTGGAGGTAAACATAATGATCGTTGTAGAAGATACATTAAAAGAATTGATTAAACAAATATCAAATGAGCTAACTTTGAAAAATCATCAAGTCCAAAACGTCATACAGATGCTTCAAGAGGGTAATACTGTCCCCTTTATTGCGCGGTATAGAAAAGAAATGACGGGTTCACTTGATGAAGTGCAGATTCGTTCCATTATGGAAAGATGGAACTATTTAGAAAACCTTGGCCAGAGGAAAGCGGAAGTTACGCGTTCGATTGGTGAACAGGGGAAATTGACGGAAGAATTAACAAGACAAATCGAAAAAGCGACAAAACTGCAGGAAGTCGAGGATTTATACAGGCCATTCAAACAAAAAAGGAGAACGAAAGCAACAGTCGCTAAAGAAAAGGGTCTTGAACCATTGGCTAATTGGCTTTTGGAATGTCAATTGCATGCTCGGGTTAGCGAAAAAGCTGCAGAATTCATATCGGCAGAAAAAGAAGTTTCATCTATTGAAGAGGCTATTACGGGAGCGCAGGATATCATAGCTGAACATATTTCCGATGATGCAGAATTAAGGAAGTGGATAAGGGCTGAAATTTTCAAAGCTGGAAAAGTGGTTTCAACTGTGAAAAATGAAGAGAAGGACGAGAAAAAAATCTTCGAGATGTACTATGAATATGAGGAGCCGGTTCAAAGAATCGTACCACATCGGGTGTTGGCGCTGAATAGAGGTGAAAAGGAAGAGGTTTTACGAATCTCCATTCATCCTCGGACTGAAATCATCATTGGTCATCTGGAACGGAAAATCATTAAAAACAACAAATCTGAAGCCCAAGTTGTTCTTAAATCTGCGATTGAGGATGGACTCAAACGTTTGATAATGCCTTCTGTAGAACGGGAAATCAGAAAAGAGCTGACGGAAAAAGCTGAGGATCAAGCTATCCATATTTTTTCTGAAAACCTCCGGAACCTGCTCTTGCAGCCCCCTCTTAAAGGGAAAGTGGTCCTAGCCTTAGATCCGGCATATCGGACTGGGTGTAAGTTGGCTGTCATCGATGAAACCGGAAAGGTACTCGATATCAGTGTAATCTATCCACATCCTCCTGCTGCGAAGCTTAATGCTGCCCGTGAAAAAACGATCGAAATACTTCAGCGGTTCTCGGTTGAGATCGTGGCAATCGGCAATGGTACCGCATCGCGTGAATCAGAGCAATTCATCGCAGATATTATAAAAGAAGTGAAAGGGAACATTTCATATATAATTGTTAATGAAGCGGGAGCCAGCGTGTATTCAGCCTCGGATATAGCCCGTGAAGAGTTTCCGGATCTTCAAGTAGAACAGAGAAGCGCAGTTTCGATAGGCAGGAGGCTTCAAGATCCCCTTGCCGAACTTGTTAAAATTGACCCCCAATCCGTGGGGGTAGGTCAGTATCAACATGATGTGTCCCAGAAAAAGTTAACGGAATCCCTCACCTTTGTAGTGGAAACAGCTGTTAACCAAGTGGGAGTGAATGTCAATACCGCTTCATCGTCTCTATTACAATATGTAGCTGGTTTATCAAAATCGGTTGCTCAAAATATTGTGAAGAAAAGGGAAGAGGAAGGGAAGTTTTCAAGCAGGAAGCAATTAAAGAAAATTCCCCGGCTTGGTGCCAAAACATATGAACAATGTATAGGGTTCTTACGTATCATTAATGGAGATGAACCTTTGGATCAAACCGCGATACACCCTGAGAACTATAGTGCAGTGAATAAATTATTAAAGAAAATGGGATTTACATCTGAGGATTTAGGCAGTGATGCATTGAATGAAGAGTTAGGTAAACTAAATCCGGCTGATTTGGTCGATGAATTGGAAATTGGGGAAATTACGATTAAAGATATCATAGATGATTTGATGAAACCGGGAAGAGATCCTCGTGATGAATTATCAAAACCACTGCTTAAGCAGGATGTACTAAAAATGGAGGATCTGCAAACTGGGATGGAATTACAAGGTACAGTGAGGAATGTTGTGGATTTCGGTGCGTTTGTGGACATCGGTGTCAAACAGGATGGTCTGGTGCATATTTCCAAACTGAGCAACCGGTTTGTAAAACACCCATTGGATGTAGTTGCCGTTGGGGATGTTGTGACGGTTTGGGTCGAACTGGTTGACCCCAAAAAGCAAAGGGTATCTTTAACGATGCTCGAGCCAAAGGATCAAAACTAGCCTATGGTAAACTCCTTCTATATTAGAAGGGGTTTTTTTTGAAGCGATGTATTTATATTTGGAGCACAGTTGAATCTATACCCTGAGACTTTCTTTCTTTTGATAAAAAAACCAACATTGATTCAACATCTTCACTTGATAATAATCCTTTTCATAAAAGGCTTTGCGGATTTGATTCTGGAACCAATTAGGCATAGCTTTTCCTCCCTTAGTTTCCTATTGTATTATTAGTCTATGTTATAATGGGTTGTCATGTTACCAAAGAAAGGGAGGGGGAAATGGATAATCGGCAATTGCAAAAACTAGTAGAAGAAATTTCGATGAAAGACTTTAAAAAGGCCTTTAGACACGAAGCCAGTTTTAATCCGCGTCTCCGAACAACAGGAGGACGATACTTGCTCCGTTCACACAATATAGAAATCAATAAGAAGTATCTTGATGAACGCGGTGTGGAAGAAATGATTGGAATCATTAAGCATGAATTGTGTCATTATCATTTGCACATCGAGAAGAAAGGGTACCAGCATCGTGATGCGGACTTTAAGCATTTACTCAAAAAAGTGGGGGCACCAAGATTTTGCGAGCCGCTGCCATCTAACCAATTAAAGAAAAAGATGAATACTATTCAATATAAATGTGAAGACTGTCAGCAGGTATATATAAGAAAAAAACGAATCGACACTACCCGTTTCGTGTGTGGTAAATGTCGTGGATCATTGATTTACCAAGGGTTTAAGGAGTGAATAACAAAAATATAAAAAAACACAAAAGAACTCTTGACTTTAAGTTGTAACCTCTTTATAATCATAAGAGTCGACAAGATAACAACTTGTCTTAACGACAAACACTAAGGTCCTTGAGCGTGAAAAAGGAACCCAATTTTCATTATTCCGCAGTAGCTCAGTGGTAGAGCATTCGGCTGTTAACCGAACGGTCGTAGGTTCGAGTCCTACCTGCGGAGCCATTTTTTGGGGAAGTACTCAAGAGGCTGAAGAGGCGCCCCTGCTAAGGGTGTAGGTCGCGTAAGCGGCGCGAGGGTTCAAATCCCTCCTTCTCCGCCAGTTGCATATTTTAATCAAGGCCCATTGGTCAAGCGGTTAAGACACCGCCCTTTCACGGCGGTAACACGGGTTCGAATCCCGTATGGGTCACTTTCATATACATGATCATAATGCTGGTCCCGTGGTGTAGCGGTTAACATGCCTGCCTGTCACGCAGGAGATCGCGGGTTCGATTCCCGTCGGGACCGCCATTTTTTAAAAAAACACTTGCTAAAATAATATTATCGTGATATAATATTATCCTGGCTGTTAATTAGTAATTGTTTATTGGGCTATAGCCAAGCGGTAAGGCAACGGATTTTGATTCCGTCATGCGAAGGTTCGATCCCTTCTAGCCCAGCCATTTTATTTAGAGCCATTAGCTCAGTTGGTAGAGCATCTGACTTTTAATCAGAGGGTCGAAGGTTCGAATCCTTCATGGCTCACCATTTATTTTCGCGGGTGTGGCGGAATTGGCAGACGCACCAGACTTAGGATCTGGCGCCGCAAGGCGTGGGGGTTCAAGTCCCTTCACCCGCACTGATATTTTCTTCTTGACATCAAGTTGAAAAGGTGTTAAACTTACAAAGTCGCTTTCGCGGTCGTGGCGGAATGGCAGACGCGCTAGGTTGAGGGCCTAGTGGGGGAAACCCCGTGGAGGTTCGACTCCTCTCGGCCGCACCAATAACATCATAGAAATTAGCGCCCGTAGCTCAATTGGATAGAGCATCTGACTACGAATCAGAAGGTTGTAGGTTCGACTCCCGCCGGGCGCACCATATTTTACGGGAAGTAGCTCAGCTTGGTAGAGCACTTGGTTTGGGACCAAGGGGTCGCAGGTTCGAATCCTGTCTTCCCGACCATTCTTTCTTAAAATATTTCAAAATTAAATGCGGGTGTAGTTTAGTGGTAAAACCTCAGCCTTCCAAGCTGATGATGAGAGTTCGATTCTCTTCACCCGCTCCATTATTGCTCTTTGAAAACTGAACAAAACAAAGCGCCAACGTTAAATTTTAAGTGAGCACACACT